>NZ_JBITDL010000031.1:71720-106170 GCF_044454225.1 Streptomyces sp. NPDC051563 | reverse complement strand
CAGTTGTGGCTTCCCCACGCGCCACAAATCACGCTCTACGTCCAGGCCAACACCCCACCCCGCCCCCGTCCCCGCCCCTGCCACCCGCAGCCACCTACCCGGGCGGGGGGCATCGACCTCGGGCGATGTGGGTCTTTGACCCCGGCCAGGGGGCATCGGCCCCGGCCGGGTGGTCTCTTGCCCCGGCCGGGGGTTTGTCTTTTCAGCCGTCCGGCGTTTGAGGACCGGGGTCCGGGGCGGAGCCCCGGGGGTTTGGGCGCAGCCTGGTTCCCCGTTCGCGGTGGGGCTGCGCCAAATTCAGCCCCGCCGGCGTTTGAGGCGCGGGGTCTGGGGCGGAGCCCCATGGGGTTTGGGCGCAGCTCGGGGCCCCGCTTTCAGCCAGGCCGGCGTTTGAGGGCCGGGTCCGGGCTGGCCCGGGGAACGGTGGAAGGGTGGGGCGGGGACTTTGCCCGCGCAGCGGTGGTGTCGGTGTGGTGCCACTGTGGCGTGTGGTGGTGCTAGTGGTCTGAACAGGGAGTTTGCGGGCTGTGGTGTCAGCTCGGGGTGGTGTGGTGCCACATTGGCTCGACATGGTGCCATCTGTGTGCCATGCTGAGGGCATGGACCTCACGCCCTACGTCACCACCCTCCGCCAAGAGCTCGCCGTCGCCGCCGAGGCCGGTGGCGACGAAGCCCGCAAGCTGGCCGAGAGGCTCACCGCTCCGCTGGAGTCGGCGACCCGCCTGACCCTGCTCAACGTGCTCTCCGCCGCGATGGACGAGATCACCCGTGAACTCGCCCCCGGCTCGGTCGACGTACGGCTGCGCGGGCTCGACCCCGAGTTCGTCGTGACCGTAGCGGCGGGCGAGAGTCACGCCCCCGCGGAGCCGGCCGCCGCCGAACCGCTCGCGCCGCACCTCGCCTCCGGCGACGGCGACGAGGGCGGCACCGCCCGCGTCAACCTGCGCCTGCCGGCGCACCTCAAGGCCCGCGCCGAGGAGGCCGCGAGCCGCGAGGGGCTGTCGGTCAACGCCTGGCTGGTGCGCGCCGTATCGGCCGCCGTGGACGGCGGCGCCCGGCCCCGGGTGGCGGAGAAGTCCCAGAGCGTGGGGCAGAGCTTTACGGGCTGGGTCCGTTAGTCCATTCAGTTAGCCCACACCACGTCGACCCAAGAGGACGGGACAGCCATGCCTTCTTTCGACACCTCCGAAGCGATTTCGGTCACCGCACACGTGGAGGCCGGTTCCATCCAGTTCACCGCGGGCGACCGCCGTGACACCGTCGTCGCGGTGCAGCCCCGCGACCCGAAGCGCGACAAGGACGTACGGGCCGCCGAGCAGACCGAGGTCACGTTCGCGGGCGGCGTGCTGACGGTCAGGACGCCCAAGTCCAACCCGTTCGGCAAGCCCGGCATCGTCGACGTGACGGTCGAACTGCCCACGGGTTCGCACGTCGACACGACCGGCTCCTGGACCCAGGTGCTCGGCGAGGGCCGGCTCGGCGAGGTCCGGGTGAAGACCTCGTCCGGTGATGTGCGCCTCGACACGACCGGCCCGCTCAGGCTCACCGCGTCGCACGGCTCGATCACCGTGGACCGGGCCGAGGGCGCGACCGAGATCACCACCAGCTCCGGCAGCCTGCGCCTCGGCTTCGTCGACGGCCCCGCGGTCCTGAAGAACTCGCACGGCACCACCACCGTCGGCGCCGCCATCGGCGAGCTGCGGGTGAGCGGTGCCAACGGTGACATCGAGATCCGGCGCGCCGAGGGCTCGGTCACCGCCAAGACCGCCCACGGGACCCTGCGGGTGGGCGAAGTCGCCCGCGGCACGGTGGAGCTGGAGACCTCTTACGGGGCCATCGAGGTCGGCGTCCGCGAGGGTACGGCCGCCTGGCTCGACGTCAGCTCCGGCTCCGGCCAGGTGCGCAACATGCTCACCGCCTCGGGGAGCCCGGACGGGGCCGAGGACACCGTCAAGGTTCGCGCCCGTACGAAGTACGGGAACATCGACGTCCGTCGGTCGTCGGTCGTCGCCTGATCCTTCCCCTTTCCGCTTCGTCACTTCAGCCTTCGAATGGAGGGCTTCATGCCTTCTTCTGTCATGTCCATGTCACAGTCCGCGGTCTCCGCCGTCGGCCTGCGCAAGTCCTACGGGGACAAGACAGTCCTCGACGGGATCGATCTGAGCATCCCGGCCGGGTCCGTGTTCGCGCTGCTCGGCCCCAACGGGGCGGGCAAGACCACCGTCGTGCAGATCCTGTCCACGCTCATCTCCGCCGACGGCGGACGGGCCCGGGTCGCCGGCCACGACATCGCCGACTCCCCGGGCGGGGTGCGGGCGGCGATCGGGGTCACCGGGCAGTTCTCGGCGGTGGACGGGCTGATCACCGGTGAGGAGAACATGCTGCTGATGGCGGACCTGCACCATCTGTCCAAGGGGGAGGGGCGGCGGGTGGCCGCCGAACTGCTGGAGCGGTTCGATCTGGTGGAGGCGGCGAAGAAGCCTGCTTCGACCTATTCGGGTGGGATGAAGCGGCGGCTCGACATCGCCATGACGCTGGTCGGGGATCCGCGGATCATCTTCCTCGACGAGCCGACCACCGGGCTGGACCCGCGGTCGCGGCACTCGATGTGGCAGATCATCCGCGAGCTCGTCTCCGGCGGCGTGACCGTCTTCCTCACCACGCAGTACCTGGAGGAGGCCGATCAGCTCGCGGACCGGATCGCGCTGCTGAACGACGGCCGGATCGCCGCCGAGGGGACCGCGGAGGAACTGAAGCGGCTGATCCCCGGAGGCCATGTGCGGCTGCGGTTCTCCGACCCGGCGGCCTACCGGGCCGCCGTCGCCGTGCTCGGCGAGGTCACCCTGGACGACGAGGCGCTGGCGGTGCAGATCCCCAGCGACGGCAGCCAGCGCGCGCTGCGCGAGCTCCTCGGCCGGCTGGACTCGGCGGGCGTCGAGGCGGACGAGCTGACCGTGCACACTCCGGATCTCGACGACGTGTTCTTCGCCCTGACCGGCACTGCCCAGCAGGCCTCCCAGGCCTCCCAGACCAAGGAAGACGTCCGATGAGTTCTCTCTCCTTCGCCGTCCGCGACTCGGCCACGATGCTGCGCCGCAACCTGCTCCATGCGCGGCGCTACCCGTCGCTGACGCTGAACCTGCTGCTCACGCCGGTCATGCTGCTCCTGCTCTTCGTCTACATCTTCGGCGACGTGATGAGCGCCGGGCTCGGAGGCGCCGGCGGGGGCCGGTCCGCGTACCTCGCCTACCTCGTGCCCGGCATCCTGATGCTGACCATCGGCGGCACCACCATCGGCAGTGCGGTGTCCGTGGCCACGGACATGACCGAGGGCATCATCGCCCGCTTCCGTACGATGCCCATCCACCGCGGGTCGGTGCTCATCGGGCACGTCGTCGGCAGCGTGATCCAGTGCGTGATGAGCGTGGTCCTGGTCGGGGCCGTCGCCGTGGCCATCGGCTTCCGGTCCGTGGACGCCACCGCCGTGGAATGGCTCCTGGCGCTGGGCCTGCTGGCGCTCGTCTCCCTGGCGCTCACCTGGATCGCGGTCGGGATGGGCCTGACCAGTCCGAACGCCGAGGCGGCCAGCAACAACGCGCTGCCGCTGATGATCCTGCCGCTCCTCTCCAGCGCCTTCGTCCCGGTCGACGCGATGCCGGGCTGGTTCCAGCCGGTCGCCGAGTACCAGCCCTTCACCCCGGCCATCGAGACCCTGCGCGGGCTGCTGCTCGGCACCGGGATCGGCAACAACGGGTGGATCGCCGTCGCCTGGTGCCTGGGCCTGGCCGTGCTCGGTTACCTCTGGTCCAAGTCCCTGTTCCACCGCGACCCGAAGTAGGTGTTGACCTGCCTGGCTAATGGCATTAGCTTAAGGGTTATAGGGATTAGCCACAGGGGCTGGTCGCGGATTCCGGGGGACGGGTCATGACGGAGTTTCTGAGCACCGGCGGCGGAGAGCTCGCGTACGAGGTCACGGGCGAAGGCCCGCTGGTCCTGCTCGCCCACGGCATGGGCGACAACCGCGGGGCCTACCGCGAGACCGCGGCCCTCCTGGTCGCCGCCGGGTACCGCGTCGCCTCCACCGACCTGCGCGGACACGGGGAATCGAGCACCGGCTGGGCCTCGTACACCCGTACCGACGTGGCGGGCGACCTGCTCGCCCTGATCCGGCACCTCGGCGGCCCGGCCGTCATCGTCGGCCACTCCTTCGCCGGCGGCGCCGCCACCATCGCGGCGGCGCAGGAGCCGGCGCTGGTCGACGCCGTCGTCGAGATCAGCCCGTTCACCAAGGCGCAGAAGATCGACCTCGGCGCCCTCGGCTCCAACGCCCGCTACCGCAAGGGCATGTTCCTGCTGCTCGGCGCCGGCATCCTGCGCAGCGGCGGCGTGTGGAAGCGCTACCTCGACCACGCCTGCCCGGGCGCCCGCCCGGCCGGCCACGCCGCCCGCATCGCCGCACTCGACGCCCAGCTGGGGCGGCCGGGCCGGATGGCCGTCGTCGCCAAGATGGGGATGTCCGCCCCCACCGACGCGGGCGCCCGCCTGGGCGACGTCCGGTGCCCCGTGCTGATCGTCGAGGGCGGCCTCGACTGCGACTGGGCCGACCCGGCCGCCGAGGGCGCGGCCATCGTCGCCGCACTGCCCGCCGGGCGCGGCCGCCTGGTCATGGTCGAGGGCGCGGGCCACTACGCCCACGCGCAGTTCCCCGCCGAGACCGCCGAGGCCATCGTGTCCTTCCTGAAGGAGGCCGCCCGTGCCTAGGGCCTCGCTCTCGGCCGACGCGGTGGTCGACGTGGCGCTGGGGCTCGTCGACGCGGAGGGACCGGCGGGCCTGACCCTGTCGGCGGTGGCCGGCCGGGCGGGCGTGGCGACCCCCTCCCTCTACAAGCACGTGCGCAACCTCGCCGAACTCCGCGACCTCCTGTCGGCGCGGATCATGAACGAGATGGCGGACGAGATCGGCGTGGCGGTCATCGGCCGCTCCGCCGACGAGGCGATCCGCGCGTTCATGACGGCCTGGCGCACCTACGCCCTGCGCCGGCCCCACCGGTACGCGGCCCTGCTGCACAGCCCCGAACCGCGGACGGCCGAGGCCGGGGAACGGCTCCTCACGATCCTCTTCGCCACCCTGCGCGCCTACGGCCTGCAGGACGCGGCGGCCGTCCACGCGGCCCGCTGCCTGCGGGCCACCGCCCACGGCTTCGTCTCCCTCGAAACCGGCGGCGCCTTCGCCCTGCCCGAAGCCCTGGACGAGAGCTACGCCCTTCTGACACACATGGTCGTCACGGGCCTGCGCACGCCCCGTACTCCCCACTGAACCACGAACTGGCCTGGATCCTGGTCAGCGGTACGAACCTGCGGGCCTGGCTGCTGCGGATCCTCAGGGAGGCTCTCGGCGCCACAAGCCGAGGGCCGGCCCTCCCGGTGGGGGAGGGCCGGCCCTGACGGGGATCTACCGGTGGATCACTCGGTCTCGTACAGGCCGAACATGTCGATGATCAGGTCCGTGGGCTGCCAGCCGCGGTTCCAGAAGTCGATGACGCCGGTGGTGCCGGTGCTCGCCTGAACCAGGTTCGGGACGGTCTTGCCCTTCGTCCAGTTCAGGTTGGAGGAGCTCGGCACGGCCGGCCGGACCGGGTTCCCCGCGAGGTACCGGGCCTTGGTGTTCGGGTCCGGGGCGACGGAGAGGTGCCCGTCGTCCTTGGTGTTGGTGACCGTCGTGTTCAGCACGAAGGCCTTGACCGAGGGCTCGCCGTCGGACAGCCAGAAGTAGCGGTAGTCCTGTGCGGCGACCGGCGACCACTTCCGGGAGTCGTGCAGGCGCGTCGGCTCGACGGGCAGGTACGAGGCCTTGCTGTCGGGGCTGTAGTAGCCGACGACGTCGATGACCACATCGGCCGAGTTCCAGGAACCGTTGCGGACGACGATCCAGCCGTTCGCGTCGACCGGCACGATCACCGAGTTCGCCACGGTCTGTCCGCGCTCGAAGTTCAGGTTGGACGTGGACGGCAGCGTGCTGCCCCCCGGGAAGACGGAGAGGTGTCCGGCGTCCTTGGGGTTGGTGACGGTGACGTTGAGGGCCACCGCCGTGACGCCGGAGGCCGGGACGCCGGCCTGGCCGGCGACCTGGAGGCCCGTCGAGCTGCCGCCGATGAGCCCGCCGCCCTTGCCGCCGTTCCAGCTGCGGGTGTCCACGAAGCGGGCCGGGTTCACGGAGGTGTAGCCGCTGGCCTCGGAACGGGTGAAGTAGCCCGTCACGTCCGCGATCAGGTCGGCCTGGCCCCAGCTGTTGTTGACCAGCTCGACGTAGCCGTCCGCACCGACCGGAACGATGGTCAGGTTCGGGACGGTCTGGCCCTTGACGAAGTTGACGATCGAGGCATCGGGCCGCGGGCCGCCCGAAGCGTAGGCCAGGACGTGCCCGTCGGCCGCCGCGTTGGTGACGGTGACGTTGAGGGCCACGGCGGTCGCGCCGAGCGGTATGCCGCTGTTGCCGCCGACCTTCACCCGGGTCGTGCCGTACGCTGGGACGGCGTGCGCGTAGTCCGTGCCGGTGCCGTCGCGGGTGTCCAGCAGCCGGGTCGGGTCGTGCGGGGTGAACTCGGAGCCGTAGCTGAGCAGCTTCACCGTGTCGGTGCTGCTCACCTCGTTGTTCAGGTCGGTCACGGTGACCGTGGCCGTGTGGGCGCCGACCTTCGCGTAGGAGTGGCGCGAGTCCAGCAGCCCGGCGTCGGTGGTGTACCGGGTCTCGACGGGGCTGCCGTCACCCCAGTTGACCTCGACCCGGAGCGCGGACGCGGCGCTCGTGGTGACCCGGGACTTCAGCGTGAAACCGTGCGCGCTGGTTCCGGTTGCTTCCGCGAAGACGCCGAGGTTCGGATTGGCCTTCACGAGCGGAGTGGCGTCCGCCGCGGCCAACTTGCCGGCCCCCGCGGACTTGCCGAGCTCGGCGGCGGCCGCGGCGCGCTCGGCCGCCGAAACCCGTACCGGCTTGGGCGCGGGCTTGGAGCTCTCGGCGGAGCCCTTGAACGTGGCGGCCTTGGCCGCTGCCTGCTCCTTGACGGACTCGACCTTGGCGGTCAGGTCCTTCGCGGCCGGGTCGGCGGCGTACGCCACACCCGGGACGAAAGAAACGCTGGCTGCTACGAAGGCAGCAGAAATCATGATGCGGTGACGCTGCACCGGCCCCCCCAGGAAAGTGCTGAACTTGTTCAGTGCCGGTGATCACCCTACACAATTCGCGAAGGCACAGGTGCGCCCTATTTCGCGGGCTCCGGGCGGGACCGCGGGAGGCGGTCCGGCGCGGTCCGCTTCGCAGCATGCTGCGAAGCGGAATGCCGGAAGCTGCACCCGCAACGGGGCCGGGCGGACGGGGCCCGCTGTCAGAGTGGAATGGCCATCCCCGCTTCCGAAGGAGCCACCACCATGGCCCAGAGCCAGACCCAGAAGAACCCGCTCGCCATCACGACCGGTGTGCTGATCGCCCTCCTGGCCTCGTCCACCGTGCTGTTCGACGGCACCGCGCGGTACGTGGTCATGGGTGTGCTCGCCGTCGGCGTGCTCTCCTGCGCCCGTGCGCTCCAGCGGTCCCGCTCCTAGCCGTGGCCCTCTTAACCGGCTTAACCGGAGTCCGCGAAGGGGGAACACCCCCGACGCGGACTCCGCGCTTACCGGGGCCGGCGGGCCGGCCGTCCTTACGGGACCGCGGCCCGGAGCGCCGCGGCCCGGACCGCCGCGGCCCGGAGCGCCGCCCCGCCCGCCCCGCTCAGATCCAGCCGCGCTCCCGCGCGAGCAGCGCCGCGTGGAACCGGTTCGACGCATCGAGCCGGTGCATCAGCGTCGCCACGTACTTGCGGTACGTCCGCACCGAGATGCCCACGTCCCGCGCCCCGTTCTCGTCCTTGTCGGCCGTGCACAGCGACTCCAGGATCCGGCGTTCCAGTTCGGTCGGGCGTTCGCCCGACACCGCCGGCCCCTCCTCGGCCGCGGCCGCCGGTATTTCCTGCGCCTGTCCCCACATCCGGTCGAAGAGGGACACCAGCGTGGTCACCAGGCCCGGTTCACGGGTCAGGAGCGCCCCCCGCTTGCTGTCGGAGGGGTCGATCGGCGTGAGCGCCGCCGCCCGGTCGAAGATGAGGATGCGCTCCAGGTCGAGGCGCGACACCCGTACCTCCGCCCCCTTGCCGACCAGCTCCCGCAGGTACGCCATCGTGGCCGGATCGTCCAGCGCGGCCGCCCCGAACAGGCTGCGCATCCTTATGCCGCGCCGCAGGATGCGGGCGTCGGCGGGCCGCGAGGTTTCGATGATCTCGGGCCGCATCACCCCCGAGGGCCAGGTGGTCATCGACTCCGAGCGGGTGAAGAAGGTCAGCTCGTCGATGGCCGCCCGCACCTGCTCGATGCCCACCAGCCGTTCCATGGGGGGCCGGTCGGCCCCCGCGATCGCGTCCGAGGTCGTGGCCGCGTTCCGTTCCGCCAGCAGTGAGGCCACGATCGCACTGGTCGCGGCCTTGGTCTCCAGCTCCTGCCGGATCCGGGCGAGCCGGGCGTCGATCAGATGCTGCACCGCCTTGGCGGGACTGACGGGGCGCAACAGCCCGTCGGTCATCGCGGCGAGACCGAGCGCCGTGGCCCGTTGCCGCAGGACGTGCACCGTCTTCTCGTCCAGGTCTGCGTGCCGCACGAGCTGTTCGGGATCGGCACCCCCGCTCCTGAGCAGGACGCGGTAGAAGCGTTCGTCCTCCGGACCGATATCGAGAAACGCCAGATCCGGATCCCCCATGGATTCCCCCAACGCCGTGGCCGGTCATTACCTGGCCTAGATCTACCTGTTACCCCGGGTCGAGGCTACGGCAATGATCCATTCCGCTTCCGGATCCCGGTGCCGAAGGGGGGTGCGGACGGTGCAGTAAGTGACCTCGCAGAACGCAGCAAGCTGCGCGCGACAGCCCTCGAACGGGGGCTTGGAGAACGGCAGAGTTGTGGTCACAAGGAGCCGCCGGGAAACACCGGAGGCCACCGGAACCGGGCGGAAAAAGCCCGGGTCCGGGACGGACCGCAAATCAAGGGGGAACCACCATGATGAAGCGCCTCAGCGTCACTCTCGCCGCCGCCGTACTCATCGGCCTGGCCGGTGCCGGCACCGCGAACGCCGACGCTCCCGCCCCGGTTCCCGCCCCCGCCACCCAGGTCTGCGTCCCGATTCCGGCCGGCCTCCCGCTCCCCGGTGTCTGCGTGATCATCCCGGGCCGCGACACCCACAACTGGGACTAGCGGCCCCGCCCGCAGGAACCTTCCGGAAGAGATCGCCACCCGATCTCCCCACGGAATTCCGACCGGGCCGGTTTCCACGGCATTCGATCTTCACCGACCATTCCGATCTTCACCGTCCGGCTCCCGGGAAACGAACTCCCGGACCCCGAGCACAAGGAGAGAAAGTCCGATGACCGCCTACTCGGTGCTCGTTCCCTTCGTCCCGAGCCGCCCCGAGCAGATCCTGCCCTTCGCCGGGCTCGTCCACTGGACCGGGGCCGAACGCCTCTGGCAGGGACAGAGCCTGGTCACCGAGACCCACCAGGCCTTCGCCCACGCCGCCGGCGCCGGGTTCCGGGTCCCCGTCGGACTCGGTGTGACCCTGATGCCGCTGCGCCACCCCACGGAGGCCGCCCTCCAGGCCCGTTCCCTCGCCCTGATGACGGGTCAGCCGGTCCTCGCCGGCTACGGTCCGGGAGCCCCCGCCGTACAGAAGGCCCTGCTCGGAGCCCCGTACCGGAGCCCGCTGACGGCCGCCCGGGAGTACCTGACCGCCGTACGCGCCGCCCTCGACGGGACGGACACGGTCCTGGACGGGGACTACCTGCACCAGGAGGCACTGCTCCCGCCGGTCCCCGGACCGGCCGTCGAGATCGGACTCGGCGTCCTGCGCCCCGGCATGGCGAGGGTGGCCGGCGAGGTGGCCGACGCGGCGATCTGCTGGCTCACCCCGGCCCGCTACCTGGCCGACACGATCGTGCCCGAGGTGCGCAAGAGCGCCGAGAGCGCGGACCGGCCGGCGCCCAAGGTGGTGGCCATGGTGCCGATCGCCCTGGCGGCGCCCGACCGGGACCCCGTACGCCTGGCCCTCGCCTCCAACCGGCACCACCTGAAGGCGCCGCACTACCAGGACATGCTCCGGCGCGGCGGAGTCGAACTCCCCGCCCCCACCGGTGCGGAGGCGGACGACGAGAGCGCGCGGGGCGCGGCCCTGGTCGCCGGCGACGCCTTCCTCTACGGGGAGCCCGCCGAGCTCCTCGCGAAACTCGAAGCCTTCCGCGAGGCGGGCGTCGACGAGATCGTCCTCAACGTCACCGGCGTGGCCCAGCTCTACGGCGCCCAGGTGGCGAGCCGCGAACTGCGCACGCTGCTCACGGTCCTCGGACTCGCCTCCTGACCCGAGGCGGCCCCTCCGCCCGCCCCCGCGTACGCCGCTCCCTGCCCGCACGCACCCCCTCGGACTTCCGGCCCCCGGCCGATCACCCTCCAGCTCCGCGTCATCAGGCGCCCGCGTCCACCCACGCACTCACGTTAGGCATGTTCATGACACTCACTTCCGTCAAGGCCCACGCCTTGCAGTGGGGCACCGGACGCCCCCTGGCCGCACTCGCCCCCCGCCCGCCGTTCACCGCGACGGTCGTCCTGGAGGACGCCGCCCACCTCGACGCCCTGCTCGGCAGCGGCGTGGCCGGCCCCGGCACCGTCGTCCTGGTCCCCGGGGACGAGCCGACCGCCGAGCCCGAGCCGCACGAGGCCACCGGCGCCCAGGTCATCGTCTGGCAGGGCTCGCTGGGCGAACCCGGCGCGGAAGCCGGACTGCACCCCGACTTCTACCTCCAGGTGCAGGCCTACTCGATCACCCCCTACCTCTCCGTCCTCGGACCCACCCTGGTCCGCATCGTCGAGGAAGCCGACTTCCAGGCCTTCCTGGAGGACGCCGACCGGGCCCGGAACGAGGGCGAGTTCTCCGCCTTCCTGACCCACCCCTCGGTCCAGCTCGCCGACCTCGGAGCCCTCGGCGGCAACGGAGCCGGCGACGGCCCGGCCCTGCGCCTCTACGTCTCCGCCGACGGAGCCGTCAGCGTCGCCCCCGGCGCCGCATCCCTCGGCCCCGTCGGCACCCCCGCCGCCGCCCTGCACCAGGCCTGGGAGGACTCCACCGGCGCCCTGGCCGGCGTACTCGACGAGGAGCTGCGCCGCGAGCAGCTCGCCGCCCGCCCCTGGATCTCCCGCTACCTGGCCGCCGTCGGCGCCATCCGCGAAGCCGTCACCCGAGGCCTCGAACAGCCCCGCGTCTCCGGCTTCGGCGGCCGCCTGGTCCCCGCCCTCGACGCCCACACCGCACCGCAGGACACCTCCGGCGACACCCCGGTGCTGCTCTTCAACGCCGAACAGGCCCTGATCCACCACCCCGGGGACCGCCGCACCATCGCCCTCTCCCCCGACGCCGCCCAGGCCGCCGAGGCCCTGCTCGTCACCGGCAGCGCCCGGGCCGCCGCCGACTACGCCGACCCGGCCACCGTCGACGCCGTCGCCGCCTACTTCTCCGGCATCGGACTGCCCCTCACGGAGTCCGCCGCCCCCCGCACCGCCGCCGACACCTCTGCCGCCACGGAAGGAGCGACCCGCTGATGGGCGCCATGCTGCTCAGCCCCGCCGCGGCGGGCACCGGCCTCACCGGCCGCGCCGCCGAGGCAGTCGCCGAACTCGGAGACCGGGCCGTCCTGTGCGACCTCTACGACGAGGCCGGCTCCCCCGTCTACCACGACATCGCCGGCACCACCCCGCACGAGGTCCGCGAACTCCTCTCCACCCTGCGCCGCATCCCCGGCCCGGTCCTCGACCTGGCCGCCGGCTCCGGCCGGCTGACCTTCCCCTTCCTGGCCCTCGGCCGCGAGGTCACCGCCCTGGAACTCTCCGCCCACATGATCGGACTGCTCCGGGAACGGCTCGCCGCCACCCCGGCCTCGCTCCAGGGCCGCTGCACCCCCGTCCAGGCCGACATGAGCGACTTCTCGCTCGGCCGCAGCTTCGGCGCCGTCGTCCTCGGCACCACCTCCATCTCCCTCCTCCCGCCGGAGGCCCGACCCGGCCTCTACCGCTGCGTACGGGAACACCTGGCGCCCGGCGGCAGGTTCCTGCTCACCACCGTCGAGGTGGACGCCGCCGACGACGGCAGCGACGAGAGCGAGATCCTCGCCCCCGGCGAGATCACCGGCCGCTCCTACCGGATGATCGAACAGTGGACCTCGGGCAACAGCTCCCGCACGGTCACCGTCATCCCCGCGGACCCGCTGGCCGAAGGCCCCGTCCACGTCGCCACCACCACCATCGGCGTGATGCCCGCACCCCAGCTGGTCGCCGAGCTCGAAGCCGCCGGCTTCGCCATCCGCTCCACCACGCCCATCCCCGGCGGCGGCCGCCACCACGACGTCCTCCTGGAAGCCGAGGCCCTGTGATGACCACCGCCCTGCCCACCCTGACCGGACGGGACGAGGCCCCCGACCACGGCCACCCGGCCCTGTGGACCTCCCTGCTCCCGCCCTCCGCCCACGGCGACGACGGCATCTGCGCCGTCTCCGCCGAGGGGATGTACGTACGGTTCGCCGACGGCAGCGAACTCCTCGACGGCGACTCGGGCCTGTGGAACGCCAACCTCGGCCACGGCAACCGGCACATCGCCGAAGCCTGCCACCAGGCCCTGCTCAACGCCTCGTACCTGAGCGTCTTCCGCTACGAACACCCCTACGCCCGGCAGGCCGCCGAGGCTCTGGTGGAACTCTGCGGAGCCGACCACTTCGCCCGCGTCCTCTTCTCCACCTCCGGCGGCGCGGCCAACGACCTGGTCATGAAGACCGCCCGGCACTACCACGCCCTGCGCGGCGCCGAGAAGCGCAAGATCATCGTGGGGCTGCGCGGCAGCTACCACGGCCTGACCTTCGGCGGCTTCGCCCTCACCGGCGAGAACCTCGGCCAGCAGGTCTACGGGGTCGACCAGCGCCTGGTGCGCCACGTCACCCCCAACGACCCCGCCGACATCGAGAAGCTGATGCGGGCCCAGGGCTCCCAGATCGCGGCCGTCGTCGTCGAACCCGTCCTCGGCAGCGGCGCCGTCCCCCTCACCGACGAGTACCTCCAGACCCTCTTCCGGCTCCGCGAGGAACACGGGTTCCTGCTCGCCGCCGACGAGGTGGCCACCGGATTCGGCCGCACCGGCTCGATGTTCGCCTCCCAGCGCTGGAGCGAACGCCCCGACCTGCTGGTGACCTCCAAGGGGCTGACCAACGGCACCTGCGCGGCCGCCGCCGTCATCGTCTCCCGGACGATCGCCGACGCCTTCCGCGAAGCCGACGCCACCCTGACCCACGGCGAAACCCAGGCCGGCACCCCCGTCACCTGCGCCGCGATCATCGCCACCATCGAGGAGATGCGCCGCCTCGACGCCGTCTCCCGGGGCCGGCGCGCCGCCGAGACCCTCGGCGCCCACCTGGACCGGCTCGTCGCCGAACACCCCCTCTTCGACTCCCACGACGGCCGCGGCCTCTTCCGCTCCCTGCGGATCCTCACCGCCGACGGCGAACCACTGCCGCAGGCCCGGGTCCTCGACCAGATCACCGCCATCCGTGCGGCGGGCGCCATCGTCCACGCCGGCGTCCACGGCATCCAGATCATGCCGCCGCTCACCGCGACGGACGCCGAGATCGACGCCCTCATGGAAGCGGTCCGCCGCGGAGTCGAGAACTTCTCCGGAGGACTGCGGTGAACATCGCCTGGTCCGGATCCACCCGGCTGCTCATCGGCCCCGCAGGGCTCGGCGACTGGCTGGCCGACTTCGACGACGCCCACCCGGCAGGGGGGAGCCGTCCCGTCACCGCCCTGCTCCTCGACCCGGCCGTCGCGAACTCCCGCATCACCGACCTGGTGACCACGGAACTGGACCGGGCGGGACACACCACCCACACTATCGTCCCCGACGGCGACGGGGGCCCGGACGAGATCCTCGCCCTGGCCCGCACCACCGCGGACGCCGGACTCGTCGCCGTCATCGGCGGCGGAGCCCTCCTCGACCGGGCCAAGCTCCTGTCCGTGGCCCACGGGGACGAGCGGGCCCGCGCGGCCCTGCGCACCACCGGCCGCAGCGGACTGCTCACCCTGGACCCGCGCACCCGCCGCACCCGTCCGCTGCTCGCCGTACCCACCACGGTCGGCACCGGATCCGAACTCAGCCGGGTCGCCTGCCTGCCGCACAACAGCGGCAAACGGCTCGTCATGGGCGACGCACTCGCCCCCGACGCGGCCCTGCTGGACCCGGCCGCCACCGAGACCCTGCCCGGCGAGCTGCTGATCGAAGGAGCCCTCGAAGCGGTCTTCCGCACCGTCGGCCCCTACGTCGGCAACCTCACCGACCGCGCCGTCGAGGACGCCCTCGCCCAGACAGCCGCCACCCAGCTGGTCCGCCTCGGCGGAGCACTGGCCCGGCAACTGGCCGACGGACGGGCCACCGACCCCACGCTGCGCACCGACCTCGCCCGGCTGAGCGGACTGACCCAGTCCACCTGGCTCTGCTACGGCAGGGACCTGTTCAGCACCGAGGGCTGGATGATCGCCAACGAACTCTCCAGCGCCCTGGGCATCCGCAAGATGACCGCCGTCGCGGCCATCCTGCCGGCCCTGTGGCGGGCAGTCCTCGCCGGGGACACCCGGCTCGGCTCCGCCGCCCGCCTGCGGGGGATCTGGGAACTGCTCCGCTCGGCCGACAGCAGCGGCGACCCGCTGCCCGCCGAGCCGGTAGCAGGCATCAGCGCCCTGATGAACCGCTGGGGCATCGTCCGCGACATCGCCGTCACCCCGCAGCTGCTCGACGCGGTCGCCCGCAGGACCGTACGGGCCTGGGGCGCGGGCCTCCCGATGCTCGGCGGCCTGCGCGCGGCCGACGTCAACGCCCTGCTCACCGAAGCGGCCTGACCACCTGCGCCGCACCCACAGACTTCCGCGCCGGCTCGGCGCGGGGACCACACCACTCGCTTCCCACGAAAGGAAAACCGTCATGGACAACAACACGTTCGACGTTGCCGCCGATGTGAACCACCTGGAGCTCGGCCTGCAGGAGCTCGAGGTCATGGAGGCCCCGGGCTGGTGGACGACCGGTGGCGTCGTCGTCGGTGTCTCCCTCGTCTCGGTGGTCATGACCTGATCCGACCCGGATCAGTACCACCCGCACCACCCCTCGTACACCCACCCACAGAAGGAGTCAGTCATGAACGAGAAGTTCGAGGCCCCCGCGGCCGACGTGAACCACCTGGAGCTCGGCCTGCAGGAGCTCGAGGTCATGGAGGCCCCGGGCTGGTGGACCACCGGCGGTGTCGTCGTCGGCATCTCCATCGTCTCCATCGTCGCCACCTGATCCACCCTCAGCACCGCGCAGCACGTCACCACCACCACTCGAATCACGAAGGAGAACAGCCATGAGCGAGCAGAACTTCGACAACGCGGCCGTCGTCGCGCAGGACGGCCTGGAGCTGGGCCTGCAGGAGCTCGAGGTCCTCGAGGCCCCCGGCTTCTGGGAGGGCGTGTCCATCGGCATCGCCATCTCCACGGTCACCATCGCCACCTGATCCACCCTCAGCACCGCGCAGCACACCCCTCACCACACACCACACACGAAGGAGAACAGCCATGAGCGAGCAGATCCTCGACAACGCGGCGGTCGTCGCGCAGGACGGCCTGGAGCTGGGCCTGCAGGAGCTCGAGGTCCTCGAGGCCCCCGGCTTCTGGGAGGGCGTGTCCATCGGCATCGCCATCTCCACGGTGACCATCGCCACCTGATCCGGCCCCGGCGACCCGCTCCCGAATGAGCGGTGCCGGAACGGATCGATGCGGACCGGGCCCGGCCGGGAAACCCCCGGCCGGGGCCCGGCCCTCGGCACCACCGCACCACCACCGAACGACCGAACGACCGCACCACCGAACCACCCCCACACCCCGGAAAGGACGCGGCAGCGATGAGCAGCAGCGACCCGGCCGTCTCGCTGAACGGTCTCACCAAGATCTACAAAGGCGTACGCGCCGTCGACGCGCTGACCGTGGACATCCGCGCCGGCCGCGTCACCGGCCTCCTGGGCCGCAACGGCGCCGGCAAGACCACCACCCTGCGGATGCTGCTCGGCCTCGCCACCCCGACCGCCGGCACCGCGACCATCCTCGGCAAGCCGTACGCCGAACTCCCCGACGCGGCCCACCGCATCGGTGTCAGCATGGACGGCATGGGCGGCGTCACCGGCGCCACCGTCCGCGGCGAACTGCGCATCTGGTGCACCGTGCTGGGCCTGCCCGCCGGCCGCGCCGACCAGGTCATGGAGTACACCGGCCTCGACTACGCCGCCGACCGCCCGGTCAAGGGCTGCTCCACCGGCATGCGCCAGCGGCTCGCCCTGGCCACCGCCCTGCTCGCCGACCCGGAGATCCTCATCCTCGACGAGCCGGCCAACGGCCTCGACCCGGACGGCATCCGCTGGCTGCGCGCCACCCTGCGCACCCTGGCCCTGGGCGGCCGCACCGTCATCGTCTCCAGCCACCAGCTCGCCGAGCTGGAGCAGACCGTCGACGACGTCGTGATCATGCAGCACTCCCTGCGCTACGCGGGCACCCTCGACGACCTCACCGGCGACGGCGCCGTCCGCCTGGAGGACCGCTTCTTCGAGCTGGTCGACCCGGCCGCCACCGCCGTTCCCGCCGCTGACGCCGCGGGCATCCGCACCCCGGAAAGGAACTACTCCCGTGCGTAACCTCATCGCCGGCGAAACCCGGAAGGCCCTGACCGGCCGCGCCTGGTGGGCCCTGCCGCTCGCGGGAGCCTGGCTGTGCCTGATCACCACCTTCGGATACGTCTCCGGAGGCGAGAAGGCCATTGCCGACGGGTCCACATCCCTGGCCGTCGGCCAGGACGTGGCCCGTTCCTGGATGATGATGTTCCTGCTGGCGGCCGTCTTCGGCGCCGTCCACGTCACCCGGGACTACGCCTCCGGCACCATGGTGCGCTCCGCGCTCCTGGCCGGCTCCCGCTCCCGCCTCTTCGGCGCGAAGCTCGCCGTCAGCACCGCCGCCGGAGCCGTCTTCGGCCTGATCGCCGCCGCCCTCGGCGCCGTCAGCGTCTACCTGGGCCCGCTGCCCTTCGGCCTGGAGGCGGCCGCCGACGGCGAGACCGCCCTCATCCTGGTCGGCGTGTTCGCCTGCTGCACCCTGGCCGCCCCCTGGGGCGCCCTCATCGGCTGGATCGTCCGGAACCAGACCGGCGCCGTGGCCACCCTGATCGGCCTCACGCTCCTGGTGGACCCCGGGCTGCAGCGGCTGGTCCCCGAGGTCTCCAAGTACCTGCTGACCATCGCGATGAGCTCCGTCTACCGCGACGTGAAGCCCGACCTGCTGTCGCTGCCCTGGGCGTACGCGGTCATCGCCGCCTGGCTCGCCGCGGCCTTCGTCGCCGGCCGCCACCTCGTCCGCACCCGCGACATCGCTTAAGGGCGTGTCTTCCGGAACTTCTCGATCAGGCAGAACCGGTCCGTCCGGCCCCGACCCGCCGGACACGTCCTCACCGCCCCCTTGAGCAGAGGTGCTTCCACCATGTCCGCTAAAACCGCCTTCGCACCCGATCTGGAGCGGCCCCGCACCGCCGACGACGTGGCCGTGCGCGAACCGCTCACCGAAGACGCCCCCTGGGTGATCCAGCGCGGGGAGCACAAGCACTTCCGCACCGGCGAGGACCTCGCCCGCCTGGTCCGCCTCCTCGACGGAAGCCGCGACCACGACCAGCTCGCCGCCGAACTCGGCTCCCCCTGGACCCCCGGCCACATCGGCCGCGCGGTCCGCAGCCTGGCCGACTCCGACCTCCTGGAAGACGGACGGCCCGTCAAGAAGCCGGCCAGGGTCCGCTTCGCCGGCCCGCTGACCATCCAGTTCACCCTGGTCAAGCCCGAGCGGATGCTGCGCCGCATCGCCCCGCTGGTCCGCCCGCTCGGCCACCGCCTCGTCCGCGGCGCGGCCGCCGCCGTCGTCCTGCTGGGCGTCCTGGCCCTCGCCGCCTGCGGAGCCACCCTCGGTGAGGCGCTCTCCCGCCCGATGCCCCTGTGGGCGTACGCCTGCGTGATGCTCGGCGTGGTCGCCACCACCGCCGTCCACGAGATGGCCCACGGAGCGGTCCTCACCCATCACGGCGGCACACCCAGCCGGATGGGCTTCATGCTCTTCTACATGTCGCCGGCGTTCTTCTGCGACGTGTCCGACGGCTGGCGGCTGCCCAACCCCCGCCAGCGCGTCCAGGTCGCCCTCGCCGGCATCGCCATCCAGGCCGTCGCCGCCGGCACCGCCGCCCTCGCGGCCCTCGCCGTCCCCGCCGGACCGGCCCGCGAGACCCTGCTGCTGGTGGGCCTCGTCAACTACATGGTCTGCGTGGTGAACCTGCTCCCGCTGGTCAAGCTCGACGGCTACCTCGCCCTCATGAGCCACCTGGACATCTCCCACCTGCGGGAGAAGGCCATGACCGACGCCCGCCGGGCCATCGCCCGGGCCGTCTTCGGCGGCCGCGGCTACCAGCGCGAACTGCCCGGCCGCAACTGGTCCGTCCCGTACGGCCTGGCCTGCCTGATCTTCCCGCTGTACCTGGTCTCCAGCGCCCTGACCCTCTGGTCCGGGATCCTCCAGCGCCTCGGCATCGCCGGCTCCTGCATGATGGTCTGCGCGCTCGGCTACCTGCTGTGGCGCCTCGGCAAGGGCGCCGCCACCCTGGTCCGCGAAGCCGTCCAGGCCGGCGCCCGCCCCGTCCGCATCGCCGCCGCGGGCGTGCTCGCCACCGCCGGACTGGCCCTGGCCGCCACCCTCGTACAGATCCCCGCCACCGTCTCGGCCGGCTACACCACCGAACCCGACGGCAGCCTCAGCCTCCTCGTCCCCCGGGGCGGCGGCGGCTTCGACCTCACCGAGGGCACCACGGTCACCCTGCGCCGCTCCGGGCTCTTCTCCCGGCCGCAGACCGGCACCGCCGCCCTCGGCGAGCCCACCGGCCACGACGTCCTGGCCCCGGTCACCGCCATGCTCCCCGTCGCCAGTGACCGCCCCTGGCTGGAGATGAAGGCATACCCGCTGCACCGCGTCACCGCCACCCCCGCGCCGAACGGCACGGACCGCACCGGCGTCGCCGAGGTCCAGGCGGGCGACCACCCGCTCTGGAAGTGGTTCGCCGTCTCCTACCTCGGCCCGCTGCTCCCCTGACTTCTCCCGTCCGCCGCCCACGGAGGCCCGCCATGTCCCTGCGACACGTTGCCCACTGCCCGCCCGGCACCCCCTTCTACGACCGTCCGGCCGCGATCACCGGCGCCGACGCCTTCCCGGCGGCCACCGCCGAGGCCCCCGCCGGGTGGACCCGTGAGCCGATGGGGGAGTGGACCGTCCTGACCCCGCCGGGACTCGAACTCCCCGGGCAGGGCTGGAAGATCCACGTCTCGGCGACCGAGCGGACGGCCCCCGAGGTCCTCGACATCGTGAGCGCGTACTGCACCTCCCGCTCCCTGCTCTTCAAGTTCCTCACCAGCCCCTCGATGCTGATGCTGCGCAACAGCAAGTACGGGGACCGGGGCAGCAGCGGCAAGTTCATCACCCTCTACCCCCGCGACGAGGCGGAGCTGGAGACCGTACTGACCGAGCTCGACGCCCTCCTCGAAGGCCGGCCGGGACCGGCGGTCCTCAGTGACCTGCGCTGGGGCGCGGGCCCCCTGTACGTGCGCTACGGAGGCTTCAAGCTGAAGCTGGGCCCCGGCCCGAACGGCGCCCCCGTCCCCTGCATCGAGGACCCCGAGGGCAACCTCGTCCCCGACGTGCGCGGCCCCTCCTTCCGCCCGCCGGCCTGGCTGGAGCTGCCGCCGTGCGTGGTGCGGGCGCTGGCCGAACGCAGCCGCGGCGGTTCCCTCGGGGACTTCCCCTTCAAGATCACCCAGGCCCTGCACTTCTCCAACGGCGGCGGCGTCTACCGCGCCACCGACACCCGCGACGGCCACGAGGTCCTGGTCAAGGAGGGCCGCCCGCACGCCGGCCTCGACGACGCCGGAGCCGACGCCGTGGAGCGGCTGCGCCGCGAGCACGACGCACTGGCCGCCCTCGACGGACTGCCCTGGTTCCCGAAGGTCCTGGACTGGCGCCGCGGCGCCGAACACTGGTTCCTGACACGGGAGTTCGTCGACGGAAACGCCCTGACCAAGGAGACCGCCGAGCGCAACCCGATGCTCCACCCGGTCACCGCCCGCGACACCGCCATGCCCGTGGCCGAGTACACCGCCTGGGCCCTGGACGTCCTCGACCGCATCGAGGCCGCCGTCACCGCCATGCACGAGCGCGGCCTGGTCTTCGGCGACCTGCACCCCAACAACGTCCTGCTCCGCCCCGACGGCACCATCGCCTTCATCGACCTGGAGACCACCCTCCCCATCGAGGGCCACACCGGACAGGCCATCGGAGCCCCCGGCTTCTGCGCCCCCGCCGGCACCACCGGCACCGCCGTCGACCGCTACGCCCTGGGCTGCCTGCGCCTGAGCCTGTTCCTGCCGCTCACCCCGGTGATGTCCTTCACCCGCCACCGCTCCGAGGACCTCCTCGCGCAGATCGCCGCCTTCTTCCCGGTGCCCGAGGGGTACGCCGACCAGGTCCGCGCCGACCTCGGACACGCCCCGGCGCCCGCCGGCGGCCCGCTGGCCACCCCCGAGCGCATCACCACCGGCATCCTCACCTGCGCCACCCCCGAGCGCACGGACCGCCTCTTCCCCGGCGACGCCGACCAGTTCCTGCACGGCGACGGCGGCCTCAACATCGCCAACGGAGCCGCCGGGGTGCTGTGGGCCCTGCGCGGCGCCGGAATCACCGTCCCCGAGGCCCACGTCGACTGGCTGGCGGACGCCGCCCGCGCCGTCACCACTCCGCGGCCCGGCCTCTACGACGGACTCGCCGGCATCGCCTGCGTCCTGCACGACTTCGGTCGCACCGACGAGGCCGCCGCCCTCCTCGACCGGGCCCACGGCCTGCTGCCCACCGCCACCCTGCGCGACGGCAGCCCCGACCGCAGCCTCTCCGGCGGCATCGCCGGCCTCGGCCTGGCCCTGCTGCACCTCGGGCAGGACACGGCCGCCCGCGAACTCGCCGCCGCCCTGGTCAACAGCCCCACCCTGGAGGAACGCCCCGGCCTGCTCCGCGGAGCCAGCGGCGAGGCCCTCTTCCTGCTCGCCGCCGGCCGGGACGACGCCGCCCGCGTGGCCCTCGTACACGACCTCGAACTGTCCCGGCAGCCGCTGCCCACGCCGTGGCACCGGGTCCAGCTCGCCCACGGCGGAGCCGGGCAGGCCATCGCCGTCCACCACTACCTCGCCGCGCACCGGGACCCGTACCTCACGGCCGTGCACGACGCGCTGCTGACCGACCTCACCTCGCAGTTCCACCCGGCCTGCGGCCTGTTCACCGGCCGGGCCGGCGCGCTCGCCGCCCTGACCTGCACGGACGACGGTTCGGCGGCCACCGCCCGGGCTCTGGCCGAACTCCGGTCCGGTCTGGAACCCTTCGCGGTGGCCCACGAGAACGACCCGTACGCCACCGGCTTCCTCGGCGACCACCTGCTGCGCCTGTCCACGGACCTGGCCACCGGCTCCGCCGGCGTCCTGGCGGCGCTGACCGCACCCCGCACGGCGGTCCTGCCCTACCTGCCCGCCCCGGCGGCGGCGCCCGTCCCGGCCGCCCGCTGACATGACCTCCCGACACCGTACGGAGCCCCGCATGCCCACCCATCTGACGGTCAGCATCACCATGACCGAGGAGGCCCCCTCCTCGGCGGCCCCCGAGACCACGGCCGTACGCCTCGTGTCCTGCCTGCCCGCGTCGTGGACGGTGGTCCCCGTCTCGATGACCCCCCGCTCCGCGACCCTGTCCCTGACCGCCCCGGACGACACCCGCGCCCCGGCGGTCCTCGAAACCCTGGACACCGCGCTGGCGTCCCCCGCCTTCACCGGCTGGATCCGCGGCTGACCCGCCCCCTCCCGACCACCCGCAGGCCGCCCCACCCCCACAGGCGGCCTGCGGGTGACTGCTGCCCGGCGCCCGGCCCGCCCGGTCAGCCCTGCGGCGGGACGAGCATCCGCTCGGTGCCGAGACCGGCCGCGCGGGTGTCCTCGTACAGGCTGGTCTCGCCGTCGCTCCAGCGGACGAGGAGGTCGTCGGCGAGGCCATCAGCGGAATACCGGCCGGCGGTCATGAGCACGCTGTGGGTCCAGGTGCGGTCCGGACCGCGCAGGCGCCGTTCGCTGCCGGGGCCGCGGGTGGTGAGGCCCGTGCGGGTGCAGAGCGCGCCGTTGGACCAGCGGACCATCAGGTCCCACTTCCCGTTGCCGGAGAACTGCCCGGCGGCGAGCAGGGCGGCGCCCTTCCAGGCCGGACCGGGGGCGCTGAGCCGGTGCTCGCGGCCGAAGGTGCCGGCGCCCACGGCGGTGTGGAGGGTGAGTTCGCCGTCGGACCAGCGGACCACGAGGTCGGTGACGTAGTGGGAGGCGTCGAAGCGTCCGGCGGTGATCTGGGCGGCGTGCTTCCAGACGGATCCGGCGGGGGCCATCTCCGTGACGCGGCCCAGGCCGTGGGAGCCGACGTCGGCGTACAGGGTCATCCGGCCGTCCTTCCGGCGGACCAGCAGGTCGAACAGGTCCGAGCCGGTGAAGTCGCCCGCGGTGACGGCGGCCACGTCCTTCCAGGCCGCGTTCGGCGCCATGAGACGGCGTTCCGCGAGGAAGCCGCCCCGGCCGTTGCCCGGGTGGAGGCTCACCTCTCCGTCCGTCCACACCACGAGCAGGCTGCTGCGGCCGCTGCCGGTGAAGTCGCCGGAGGCCATGGCCCGGGCATGGGTCCACAGCTCCCCGGAGCCGGGCAGCGGGAAGCCCTCGGCGGAGCCCCGGTAGGGCGGCCGGGACAGGGCGGCGGGGTCGCGGCCGGCGGCGGCGTCCGCGTACAGCGCCAGGGCGTCCTTGCCGTACACGGGCGCGTACGTCACCCAGGAGTCGTTGCCGCCGCCGCGGTAGCCGCCGGTGGTGGCGATGACCTTGCCGGTGCGGCGCGCGGCGTCGTAGTCCTTGATCCAGGGGCCGCCGGACACACCGCCGTAGAAGCCCTTGCACACCATCCGCAGCTGCCGGAAGCCCCGCAGCCGGGTGGTGGGAACCTCGCACCGGACGGCCTGGTGGCCCTTGTTCACCCGCGAGGCGGACGGATAGCCGACGACGGTCACCCGGTGCTCGTACGTGTCCACCGGCGTGAAGGTCAGCGCCCCGGTGACGCTCTCGACGCGCCCCTTCGCGTTCGGCTCGACCAGGACGAAGGCCAGGTCCAGGTCGGACACGGAGGCCGAGCCGGGCGAGCGGTAGCGGGGGTCCGTGTAGACGCCCCCGGCCCGGACCGGGAAGACGCCGAACGGCTGGGCGGCGGCGGTCTTTCCGTGGCGGTAGCGCGGTACGAAGACGGCGCGGTTTCCCGGTTGCCGCATGCCGAGGGCGCAGTGCCCCGCGGTGAGCACCATGCTCTTGCCCGCGCTGCGCACGACGCTGCCGGTGCACGAGGTGTCCGCCGTGCCGATCGCGGTCTGCCGGTAGAAGAAGGTGCCCACCATCGGCATGCCGTCGAAGTGGACGCCGGCCGGAATGCCGGAGGGCGCGCGGGCGCCGGCCGCGGCCCGGCTCCGGGCGGCGTCGACGGGCACGGCCGCGGCCATGCGTTCGGCCGTCCAGTACGCCTCCGCGGAGCGGGCACCGGAGGCGGGCGGCGGCGGTGCGGGCCCGGCTGCCGGTACCGGTGCCAGTCCGGCGGCGGGTGCGGGTGCGGCGGGGCCCAGCAGGGCCATCAGCGCGCAGACCACGGTGAGCGTGAACCGTCCTGATCGCAAAGAACCTGTCCGCCTTCTGCGCGAGGTGGTTCCCCGGAGAGCCGGGAGCCCGCGGTACGACCGCCGACGGACAAGAACGAGACCACATGAGCAGGCCGGGGCCGCGGACGGGCGGGTTCGCCGCGCCGGAGCAGCTCCCGATTCCCCCGTCGGGAAGCGCCTGGACGGCGGGTCGACGGCGCGACCCGCCGCGGCCGGCCCTGCGTCAGAAGGAGGCGCTCTCCCGGTGGTCGTCGAGGTAGTCCGCGTTCGCGATGGGGACCTCGGAGAGGAACTCGTCCGGCAGGTCGAAGGCGTCCACGAGCGTCATCATGTGCGGGGCGAGTTCCGCGAGGACGTTGTCGGTCGTCTGGTGCAGCCCGAGCACGTGCTGCACCGTCAGCCGCTGCTCCGCGAGGAGGTCACCGGTGTGCTCGCGCAGCTGCTGGAGCAGGAACAGCCGGCACAGGTTCGTGAGCAGGGCGCGGGCCGCGGGATCGGCCGCCTGCTCCACCGCCTCGATGAAGGCGTTCGCCGCCAGCCGCCCCGCATGGGCGGAGACCATCTCCAGCGCCGGGCCGGAGGCGTTGTTCCAGCGGCCGACCGGGTCCCCGGCGGGGCCTTGGCGCAGGGCGGTGCGGGCCCGCGTCTGCCAGGTCCGTTCCGCGCAGGCCAGCAGGTCGCGCAGGAAACGCAGGTCGGTCAGGTCGCGATCGGCGGCCGGCGGGGTGTCCGGGCAGACGGGGTCCACCTGGTGTCCGAAGAGCATCTCGGCGGCGGCCTTCACCCAGATCACCAGGTTGTCGCCCTCGGCCGTGATCCCGCCCTCTATGTTCCCGGGCAGGTCCGAGATCCGGTTGACCGGGAACAGGCCCTGCGCGCCGCAGCGTTCGCGGGACTCGGTCGCGATCTCCCGCGCCTGCCAGGTGATCCAGCCCTTGGCGACGGCGACCATGCGCTCGACCTCCTCGCGCTCCTCTTCCTGCTGGGCGACGAAGCGGTCCATCACGGACCGGTGGAGGAAGGTCATGGCGTAGGCGTTCGCGAGGGAGTGCAGCAGCCGGCCGTGGTGGCTGCGGTGGCTGACCACCGGGATGCGCTGGCCGGTCTTCGGGCCGCCGACGTGGCGGTGGTGCGCGTAGCGCACGGCGATGGCCAGCGAGGCCCGGGCCATGCCCAGGGTGCCGGCGCTCATACAGAGCTTGCCCATGGTGACGCGGTTGACGGAGCGCAGGAAGCGCTTGCGCCGGTTGCCCAGGGAGCTGCTCAGCGTGCCGTCGTCGTGCAGCCGGCCGTGCGCGGCCTGCAGCATGGCGTCGCGTGGCAGCCATACGTGGTCGAAGGAGGTGAGGCAGTGGTCGACGGGCGTTCCCGTGCGGTGGGGCAGCCGGCGGACGGTGACCCCCGGCAGGTGCCCGTCGTGGTCGCTCAGCGGGGTCAGGAACAGGAAGATCCCCTGGTCCTCGCCGTCCACCATGAGCCGCGCCGCCACCAGGGCGCTCTTCGGGCCGCCGGTGAGGCTGGTGTTGGGCATGAACTTGCGCGCGCCCGGTTCGGGCGTGTGCAGGACGAAGCCGCCGGTCGCCCGGTCTAACACGGCGACGGTGCGCAGTGCCGCGACGTCGTTGCCGTGGGCCAGCTCGGTGCAGAGGAAGGTGCCGACGCGCTGCATCGAGGTGAAGGCGGAGAGGTCCCGGCCGTAGCGGTCGTGGTCGAGCAGGCTCCCCACGAACAGGTTGTAGTGGATGCTCGCCAGGGTGCACAGGCCACCGTCGACGAACCCGGCCCACTCGTGGAGTCCGGCCAGCAGGCGGGCGTCGTGCGCGAGCGCCGCCGGATCGTCCACCGTGCTGTTGACCAGACGCAGCCGGTCGTAGGACACCACCGTCCGCTCCTCGGGAGTCAGATCGGGAAGGTACGAGAAGAGCGAGCCGGCCAGGAGTCTTCGCCACCCTCCGTGGATCCGCTCGCGGTCGTCGCGGTCGAAGAGCAGGTGGGTCAGCTCCTGTGCGGCGGTCCTGGGTCCGGGCTTGGTCGAGCCGGGATGAGCAGGAGGAACGCCGATCTGGGTGGTGGGGTGGTCACCCCCACCAGCCGTGCTGCTTCGAAAGGTTTCCGCGTACCCAAGCGTCAGTGCGGTCATCGGGCCATCCCCCATCAGGAACCGAGGTGCAGGTTGCGGCAGCGGTAAAGATACGGACTAGCCGGTTTTGTTTTCAAGAGGGTCAAGGTAAAAAACCGGTAACCTGGTTTCGTTATAGAGCGGTGCACTATGATCAACGGTGGCTTGGTCAGAAAACGGTGACCAGGGGTGATATCGGACGGTGGTGCACCGGTCACGTCATGTGAGCGCGGAAAGAGTGCATACCTTGCGGTTTGTTCTTGGCTCGGGTGGTAGCGGAGGGTGTATGGCGCAGCAAGAGCGGGCCATTCGTACACGGCAGAAGATCCTTGTCGCGGCGGCTGAGCTGTTCGACGAGGTCGGCTACGAGGCCGCGACGATCTCCGAGGTGCTCAAGAGATCCGGGGTGACCAAGGGGGCTCTCTACTTCCACTTCACCGCGAAGGAGGAGCTCGCCCAGGCCGTGCTGGCCGGCCAGGTGGGAGCTCTGCCACCGGTACCGGAGCCCGAACTGTTCCTGCAGCAGAGCCTGGACGAGGCCCTGGTCCTCGCCTACCTGCTGCACAAGGGCGATCCGCTGGTCCGGGGGAGCGTGCGGCTCACGGTCGACCAGGGTTCCCCCATCGACGGCCTGGACCGCCGCATTCCCATGCAGGGCTGGAACGACCACAACGCGGCGGTGCTGGCCCGGGCCAAGAGCAGCGGGGAGATCCTTCCGCACGTGGACGTCGAGGCCACGGCGAAGATGTTCACCGGCAGCTTCACGGGCGTCCAGGTGCTCTCGAAGATCATGACCGGACACGCCGACATGGTCGAACGGGTGACCGATCTGATGCGGACGCTGCTGACCGCGATCGCCATGCCGGGAGTACTGCTGCGCCTCGATTTCGCCCCGGACCGGGCGCAGCAGGTGTACGAGGCGGCCGTCAGGCTGCGTGACGAGAAGGCCGAGGCGGTCTGAGTCTCGCCGTACGACCGGCGGTCCGGCAACGGACCGCCGGCACGGCGGACCTCCCCCGCCGGCTGCCACGGGCTGAGCCCGCGCCCCCCACACCTCCCGCACGGCGATTCCCCTTCGCTGCCGGACGACCCAGGAGTGAAAATAGACCGGCTGAGCTGTTTTTTCTAGGGTTTGGGGAATTTGATCCGGCCCGGGCGAAGATTTCCCGAAGCGGAGCCCCCACCCGGTGCATGGCTGGTCAGGGGGCGGAAGAAGGCGTCGAGTCGCTGCTCGGACTCCGCTCGAACCCTGCGCGAGGACGCCTCGACAGCCCGACGGCGGGCGGCCGGCGACTGTACGACCGCTTGATCGCTGCCCGAGGGAGCGGAAAACAGCAGGTCAGATGGGTGTCGTGACCGTGACAGCGACTGAAGCGACCCAAGCTCGGGTATATGACGGCATTGGCGTGCGAGCGTGTGCGCGAACACGTCATGGATAAGGAACGTGAGTCGCTTCAGTCGCTGTTCTGTGGTGCGAAGGTCTGCGACCTGGGAGTTTATGAACGACTCCGGCAGCGACTGAACCATTTTCAATGACCGTCCGGTGGGTCGCTCAGTCGCTGGAGTTCCGAGTTCACGTGAAAAGCCGTTTCCGGTGCCCCGGTCCCCCGTCCCGCGAGAGTGTCGCTAATCTTATTTCTGGCCTGAGTCGCTTTAGTCGCTGACGGGGGAATTGATGGCAGCTGAGCTGCGGGTTTCGCACCGAGACCCAGGGCAGTTCACGCGCGCGGGCCTCTCGGGGCCGCCGTCGCCCGGAGGCGGCGCATGAGGGTGGACGACGAGAGCACGCTGTCCGGCTTCGACGTCCAGGCGGTCGCCGCGCAGATCCTCGCGCAGCCCGCCCCGGCGGCCTGGGAGCCCGGCGACCAGCCGAAGCCCGGGGGCGCGGAGGACGCGTACGCCGGCGTCGCCCCGCATCCCGGGGGCGACCCGTACTCCGGGGGTGACCCGTACCCCGGGGGTGACCCGTACCCCGGCGGTGCCGCGCGCTCCGACGGTGAGGCCACGGCGCACGGCCTGCTGCCCGACACGCTCACCGACCGGGGCAACGCCAAACTGTTCGTCAAGCTCTACCGCGACGACTACCGGCACGTCCCCGGCCTCGGCTGGCTGCGCTGGGACGGCACCCGCTGGCAGGCCGACGAGGACGACACCGTCGTGTGGGTCGCGGGCGACCTCGCGGAAAGCATCGCCACCACCGACCCCCGGGGGGTGCACACCCCGGTCTCGCTCGCCCGGCACCGCCGCCGCGCGCTCAGCACCAGCGGAATGAACGCGATGCTCACCCAGGCGCGGTCCGCTCCGGGCATGGTGCTCAACGCCTCGCTGCTGGACGCCGACCCGTACGCGCTGTGCACGCCCGGGGGCGTCGTCGACCTCGGCACGGGACGCGTCCGCCCCGCGCGGTCCGCGAAGGACTTCCACTCCCGGTGCACGTCCGCCGCGCCCGAACCGGTGCCCACGCCCCGCTGGGACCGCTTCCTGACCGACACCTTCGGCGAGGGGCCGGAGGGCGCGCAGATGATCGACTTCTTGCAGCTGCTGCTCGGCTACTCCGTCACCGGGGACGTCGGCGCCCAGGTGATGCCCTTCCTCTTCGGCTCGGGCAAGAACGGCAAATCCGTCCTCCTGGACGTGCTGATGAAGCTGCTCGGCGACTACGCCGACGCGGCGCCCCCCGGGTTCCTGATGGCGCGCTCGTACGAGGGCCACCCGACCGACCTCGCCGAACTGCACGGGCGCCGGGTCATCGTGTGCAGCGAGGTCAAGCCGGGCGACCGCTTCGACGAGGCCCGGGTCAAGCTGCTCACGGGCGGCGACCGCATCAAGGCCCGCCGGATGCGGCAGGACTTCTTCAGTTTCGAGCCGACGCACAAACTGTGGCTGCTCGGCAACCACCGGCCCGAAGTGGGCACCGGCGGCTTCGCGTTCTGGCGGCGCATGCGGCTGATCCCCTTCGAGCGGGTCGTCCCCGACGAGCGGAAGATCGACAACCTGGCGGACATCCTGGTCACCCACGAGGGACCGGGAATCCTCAACTGGCTCATCGAGGGCGCCCGCCGCTACCTCGGGGGCGAGAAGGACCTCTCGGGCCCCGAGCGGGTCCGCATCGCCACCACGGCGTACGCCGAGACCGAGGACCACACCGGGCGCTTCCTCGGCGAGGCGTGCCGGCTCGCCCCGGACCTGCGTGCGGAACAGGCCCTGCTCTACGCGGCCTACCGGCGCTGGTGCCAGAGCGAGGGGGCTCCCGCGGCCTCGTCCCGGTCCTTCGCGGCGCGCGTCCGCGAGGCGGTGGGACTGGCGTCGCCCAAGGAAATGATCCTGTCGAACCAGCGCAAGTACTACCCGGGCATCGGCCTGCTCGCGGACGAGGGGACAGCATGAGCGCTCTCATCGCCGAAGACGAGATCGTCCACGAAGTGGACTTCGTCTGGCTCGAGGACATCGGCGGGCTCGACTACGTCCGGCAGAGCCTGGACCGGCTGCCCACCCGGCGGGGCCGGCCCGCGTACCACCGTGACGGCCGGATGGTCGGGTACGCGCTGCTGGGGCCGGGGGCCAGACCCTCCCGTTCCTCGGGCACGTTCCGCAGGCGGGTGTTCTGGCTGCTCCCGCACGACCGCGACACCGACCCGGACGGGCTGTACGCGACGGGGGCGCCGGCGGAGGCCGTGGACGCGCGGACGCTGGCTCCGGGCATCAAGGGGCACAAGACCGAGCGGTCGGAGGGCGGGCCGATGTCCTCGTCGGCCGTACGGGAGAGGCTCCCGTAGGCCGGGGCGCGGCTCCCGTACCGCGGCTCCCGTACCACGCTGCCCTCGCCGCGGCCCCGGGCCGCACGGCCCGGGGCACCTGTGCCGTACGCCGGATCCGGTGCCCGCTCAGGCCCGGCGGAGCACCACGGGAAGGGCCCCGTAGCCGTTCAGCAGGAAGCTGGGCAGCGGCTTCAGCTCCGGCTCGGGGCAGCCGAGCGCCGCGTCGGGAAAACGCTCGAAGAGCGCCGCGAGGGCGGTGGTGGCCTCCAGCACGGCCAGCGGAGCGCCCAGGCAGCGGTGCGCGCCGTGGCCGAACCCGAGGGTGTCGCGCCCGGTGCGCAGCAGGTCGAACTCCGCTGCGTCCTCCCCGTACCGCTCCGGGTCGCGGCCTCCGGCCGCGAAGGAGACGAGGATGGCCTCGCCCTGCCGGATCCTGACCCCGTCCAGGTCGATGTCCTCCACGGCGAAGCGCATGGGCGAGTAGCTCGCGGGACTGTGCACCCGCATCGTCTCGGCGACCACGTCCTCCCAGCCGGCCCGGCCCTCCCGCACATGCGCCAGCTGGGCGGGACGGGACAGCAGCGCCCCCACGGCGTTGGTGATCAGTGTGGACGTGGTGTCCTGGCCCGCCGCGATCAACAGGAAGAGGGTTCCGAGCAGTTCGGACTCGGTGAGTCCCTCGCCGTTGTCCCGGGCCTCGATCAGGCAGGACGTCAGGTCGTCGCCGGGTTCGGCCCGTTTGGCCGCCACGTGGCCGGCCAGCAGCCCGAAGGCCGTCATGCGCGCGGCTTCCATCTCCTCGGCCGGGACCGTCGTGCTGAACACGGTGCACAGCGCCGCCGACAGCGCGTCACGCCCGGGGCCCTGCTCGACGCCGAAGAGCTCGCAGATCACGAGCATGGGCAGGCGGACCGCGAACGCGGAGCGCAGGTCGACCGCCTCGCCCGCCGGGACGCCGTCCAGCGAGGCGAGCAGGGCGGCGGTCAGCTCCTCGACCCGGGGCCGCAGGGCGGCGGCCCGCCGGGCCGTGAAGGCCCCCGCGACCAGGCGGCGCAGCCGCCCGTGTTCCTGCCCGTAGGCGAAGAGCATGTTCTCGTTGGCCACCCAGGGATAGAGCGGCCAGTCGGGCGTGATCCGCCCGTCGATGAACTCCGGCCAGTGCCGCCGGGCGTCCTTGGACACCCGCGGGTCGAGCAGCAGGCTCTCGACGTACCGCTGGCCCACCACGGCCCAGGCGCGGACCCCGCCCGGGAGCTCGACTTCCACCGCCGGTGCCTGCTTCCGGAGCATCGCGGTCTCGCCCGCGATGTCCTGTCCCGCCACGTCCAGTGCGTACGGGCAAACAGCCATGCTCATCTGTGCACTCCGTTTCGGTTGGTCCCTGCGATCTCGCGCCCCACCGCATCCGCGCACACCGAGGCAGTCCAGGGCGAACACGCTGGTCGCCCGGACGCCGTGGAGTGGTAATCGGATTGGCCCTTTGGCCGGGAAGATATATACCAACCGGTTTAATCTCCAGTGTTTCTCCGGCGTCCTTGGTCGGGAATTCGCGGAGGCATTTACTCCGATTACCGTTCGCCCTGGTGGGGTGGCCTTCTCGCGATCCGGGCGACTGTTTGTCCCCGGTGCGGGCCCGGACCTTCCGGAGCGGCATCCGAGCGGTTCTCGAGCGGCACCACCTCGGGTGGCCGCCCCCCGTTCCCCGCCTCGGGCCGGAGGGGCGAGGAAACCTCGCGGACGGTCTGTTATTGGGCGGGTCCGATCCCCCCTGCGACGGTCGGCCGCCGCGGTGTCGAACCCGGATCCGAGCGTGCCTCAAGCGGGGCGAGAGTGCTCCTTGAGCCCGGTGTCCGACGGTGGCCGGAGACCTGAGGAGGGGCAATGGCCGAGTCGGACACCGGGAAGTTCGCGCTGCGGATCGAGCGCGGGTCGGCCAGCGAGGAAGAGCTGGCCGTGCTCACCGTCGTGGTGTGCTCGGTATTGGCACAACGCGGGGACGCGGGCGAGGAGGAGCCGCCCAGTGTCCCGCGGTGGCGGCGCGATCGGGCCGGCGCGGCCTATTGCTCCCCCTACCACTGGCGCTAGCGCCAGTGGGACATCAATCCATGGCTTGATCTCGTGTGCCCGCCATGCTCTCGTTACACAAACCGCTCTCGCGGTTTGTTACCGTGAGATCGTCGATCGGGCCGCACCCTGGGAGGGACGTGTCGTGACCGTTGTGAATGACATTCCTCGGGCCTCTGCGGAGACGGTGGACGCTTACGGGCGTGTGGCCGAGCTGCACGCGGTCCGTGCGCAGGCGCTCGCCGGACCGAGCGAGAGGGCGACCGAGGCGCAGCACGCCAAGGGCAAGCTCACCGCCCGTGAGCGGATCGCGTTGCTGCTGGACGAGGGTTCCTTCAGCGAGGTCGAGCAGCTGCGCCGGCACCGGGCGACCGGGTTCGGCCTGGAGGCCAAGAGGCCCTACACCGACGGTGTCATCACCGGGTGGGGCAGGGTCGAGGGCCGTACGGTCTTCGTGTACGCGCACGATTTCAGGATCTTCGGCGGCGCCCTGGGCGAGGCCCATGCCACGAAGATCCACAAGATCATGGACATGGCGATCGCGGCGGGTGCCCCGCTGGTCTCCCTGAACGACGGTGCGGGTGCCCGCATCCAGGAGGGCGTCTCCGCGCTCGCCGGGTACGGCGGCATCTTCCAGCGCAACACCAAGGCCTCGGGTGTCATCCCGCAGATCTCGGTCATGCTGGGCCCCTGTGCGGGCGGTGCGGCCTACTCCCCGGCGCTGACGGACTTCGTGTTCATGGTCCGGGAGACCTCGCAGATGTTCATCACCGGTCCGGACGTGGTCCGTGCGGTGACCGGCGAGGAGATCACCCAGAACGGCCTCGGCGGCGCGGACGTGCACGCCGGCACCTCGGGCGTGGCGCACTTCGCGTACGACGACGAGGAGACCTGCATCGCCGAGGTCCGCTACCTGCTCTCCATGCTCCCGCAGAACAACCGCGAGTACCCGCCGTGCGTGCCGTGCACGGATCCCCAGACCCGGCGCACCGAGGTGCTGCTCGACCTGGTCCCGGCCGACGGCAACCGCCCGTACGACATGGTCAAGGTGATCGAGGAGCTCGTCGACGACGGCGACGTCCTGGAGGTCCACGAGCGCTGGGCGCGCAACATCATCTGCGCCCTGGGACGCCTCGGCGGCCAGGTGGTCGCCCTGGTGGCCAATCAGCCGCAGTCGCTGGCCGGGGTGCTCGACATCGAGGCCTCGGAGAAGGCGGCGCGCTTCGTGCAGATGTGCGACGCCTTCAACATCCCGATCATCACCCTCCTGGACGTCCCCGGCTTCCTGCCGGGCGTCGACCAGGAGCACGGCGGCATCATCCGCCACGGCGCGAAGCTGCTGTACGCGTACTGCAACGCGACCGTGCCGCGGATCTCGCTGATCCTGCGCAAGGCCTACGGCGGTGCGTACATCGTCATGGACTCCCAGTCCATCGGCGCCGACCTCACCTACGCCTGGCCGACCAACGAGATCGCCGTGATGGGCGCCGAGGGCGCCGCCAACGTCATCTTCCGCAAGCAGATCGCCGACGCCGAAGACCCCGAGGCGATGCGCGAGCGGATGGTCAAGGAGTACAAGGCCGAGCTGATGCACCCGTACTACGCGGCCGAGCGAGGCCTCGTGGACGACGTGATCGACCCGGCCCAAACCCGAGAAGTGCTCATCAACTCACTGGCGATGCTCCGCAGCAAACACGCGGACCTTCCCTCCCGCAAGCACGGCAACCCCCCGCAGTAACGGAGTGATCCATGGCCAAACAAGAACGTGCGGTGCGTACGCGGGGGAGTCTGATCAGAGCCGCGGCCGAGATCTTCGACCGCGAGGGCTTCGCCGTGGCCTCGCTCGCCATGATCAGTACCCAGGCAGGGGTGAGCAGCGGAGCGCTGCACTTCCACTTCGCCAGCAAGGCGGCACTCGCCGACGCGGTGGAGGGCGCCGCGCTGGAGCGTTTGCGGAACATCGCCGGGGCGAACACGCGGGAGTCCGCGGGCCGGCTCCAGTGCCTGGTCGACGTGACCCACGGGCTCGCCCGGGGGCTGCGCGGGGACGTGGTGCTGCGGGCGGGGTTCGGCCTGTGCAGCGACCCGGCTCGCGCGACGCCGGGCGATCTGCGGGAGCACTGGCGCGGCTGGGTCCAGGAGACCCTGGCGGAGGCCGAGAAGGCCGGGGAGCTGCGGCCGGGGGTGGGGCCCGAGGGCGCCGTGATCGCTGTCGTGGCCGCCACCGTGGGCTTCGAGGCCCTGGGCTCCCGGGACGAGACCTGGCTCGCACCGCGGACGGTCGCCCGTTTCTGGGAGCTTCTGCTGCCGACCCTGGCGGTGGCGGACCGTCTTGAGACCCTGGACTCGGAAGGACCGGTCGACGCATAGAGACTGCACAGTCTGTTTCCATCCTGCCGGTGAAATCTCGGTGCCGCGTGCACCCGAGCCATATCGATGCAGGTCAGAGTAGGTAGTGGCGACCACGCCGAGCAGCCGCGGGGGGGGGGGGGGGGGCGGGGGGGGGGGGGGGGGGGGGGGGGGGGGGGGGGGGGGGGGGTTTTT
>NZ_JBITDL010000031.1:0-71711 GCF_044454225.1 Streptomyces sp. NPDC051563 | reverse complement strand
TTCATCGCCGGCCCCCCCCCCCCCCCCCCCCCCCCCCCCCCCCCGCCGGGGGGGGGCCCCCCCCCCCCCCCCCCCCCCCCCCCCCCCGCGCCCCCCCCCCCCCCCCCGCGGCTGCTCGGCGTGAGGAGCTGGGGAGAGATTTTCAGCCATGTCGCGATGGCTCTTTTGGACCGGTGCTCGGGTCGGTCGATGCGCCCATTTGATGGGGAACAGCAACAACTCAGCTTTGAGATCCAAGAGTTCGGCTCGTCATCCCCTTGAGGGCTGGCCGAGAACAGACCAGTCTCGGCCTCCAGGTACCGTCCGGGATTGACAAACCGACTGCGCTGTTTTGTTATCAAGGGGTCCGGTTGTCTGTGCACCCGGGCGCCGCCGGCGGGACGCGGGAAAAAAACGCGCAGGCCGTGAACCGGCCTCCAGTGATATTTGGGGAGAACGTGGACATCGAAGTGCTCGGTGCGCTGTCCGTTCGTGAGAACGGGGTGTCGATCACGCCGACGGCACCCAAGCCGCGGCAGGTCCTCTCCCTGCTCGCACTCCATGCCGATCAGGTGGTCCCCGTGGCCACCCTCATTGAGGAGCTGTGGGAGAAGAACCCACCACGCAGCGCACGCACCACGCTGCAGACGTACGTCCTGCAACTGCGCGATCTCATCGGTGTGGCGCTGGCGTTCGGCGAGAACGAGCGCTGCACCCCGAAGGACATCCTGGTCACCCTCCCCGGCGGGTACCGCCTGGAGACCCGTGGCGGGAGCGTCGACTACCGGGAGTTCGAGCGCAGGGCCGGCGCCGGCTACCGGGCGATGGACGCCGACGACTACCAGGGCGCCGCGCGCCGCCTGGCGGACGCGCTGTCGCTGTGGACCGGTCCCGCGCTCACCGACGTCCAGGCCGGCAGCCGGATCGAGACGGAGGTCAGGCGCCTGGAGGAACTGCGCCTGTGCGCGCTCGACCAGCGCATCGAGGCGGATCTGCGCCTGGGCCGCCACCGGGAGCTGCTGTCGGAACTGACCGTCCTGGTCAAGCAGTACTCCCTGCACGAGAGCCTGCACGGCCAGTTCATGCTGGCCCTGCACCGCTCGGGGCGGCGCGGTGAGGCCCTCAACGTGTACCAGCGGCTGCGCACGGTGCTCGTCTCCGAGCTGGGCCTGGAGCCCTCGGCCGCGCTGAGCAGGCTCCAGCGCTCCATCCTGATGGCGCACCCCGAGAGCCCGGCCCCGTCCAGGGGAGCCCTCCCGGTGACCGCCCCGCCCGCGGCGGGCCGCGGGCGGATCGTCGCGCGGACGAACTGACCGGCCGTGTCGCGCGGCAGGTGGCGGCATGACCTCTGAAGCCCTTCTCCCCGGCTCGCGAACCACGGCCGGGGGAAGGGCTTCAGTGCTGTGCGGGGGGCGTCGGGGGCGGCCGTCAGCGGCTCGCCGTGCGGTCCGCGGCCAGCCGCTCGAAGCGGTCGGCCAGCTCCCGGTACTGCCGGCTCAGGACCTCGATCTCGTGGCGCAGCCGGGTCACCTCGGTGCGCAGCGGGTGCAGGCCGTCCACCCCCGACGCCCCTCCGGTCTCTCTGATCTCGCTGATCTCCCTGATCCCGCCGAACTCCCCGGCTTTTCCGGCCTCCGGGTGCCGGCGGAGGCGGATCGACTCCATGCGGCCCCGCAGGACGGGACCCGGTTCCACCCCGAGGTCGTGCACGAGCCGGCTGTGCGCCCGGTCGTAGACGCCCAGCGCCTCTGCCTGGCGCCCGCACTGGTACAGCGCGGTCATGAGCAGCTCGTAGAACCGCTCCCGCAGTGGGTGAGAGGCCGTCAGCCGCGCCAGCTCGCCGGTGACCTCCCCGGCCCGGCCGGCCCGCAGGCAGGCGTCGTACAGCGTCTCCAGGGTGACGAGCCGGCTCTCCTCCAGCAGCGAGGCCTCGGCGGAGCAGATGGTGCCGCGCCCCGCCCCTTCCAGCGCGGGGCCGCGCCACAGCGCCAGCGCCTCGCGCAGGACCTCGGCCGACCGGGCCGGATCGGTGGCGGCCAGCGAGCGGCCCCGGGCCGTGAGGTGGTGGAAGCGCTGGGCGTCGGTGCCGGACCGGCCCAGGCGCAGTACGTAGCCCAGCGGACGTGTGACGAGCCACTCGTGGTGGCTTCCGGCAGAGCCGGAGCCCGAGCCCGATTCCGGCCCGGGCCCCCGGACCGGCAGCATCCGGCGCAGTCGGGCGACGTGGGTCTGGAGGGCGTTGGCGGCGTTGACGGGCGGGTGTTCGCCCCACAATTCGTCGATGAGCCGGTCCGCGGACACGACCTGTCCGGCCTTTACGACCAGCGTTCCCAGAAGGGCGCGCTGTTTCGCGCCGGCCGGTGTGATCCGAAAATCGGCGCCCTCGTCGAAAACCTGGACGGGACCCAGGATCCGAAACTCCATCTCATCCTCACCGGGGGAGAGTCGGCAGGTGCGCGGTCGAGGAGCCGTACGTGTACCCGGCATTCACTCGGAAATGACCGCGGAGCCATGCGCCCTTATCGGATCCTAGGCGCATCCCGATACGGATGGAGAATCAATCGACGTTGCTCGGGTATCTGTGGACTATTCCTTGAGGGAAACTCAGGCGTCGCGCGGATTCACCGACGGCCGCCGGTCAGGTCCGGAAAGCCCACGTACAGCCCGCGCTGGTGCCAGTTGCTCATCAGCCGCAGCAGGGTCCGCGGATCGGGCAGGCCCGGCAGGCCGTCCGCATCCTGCGGTCCGGGCAGGCACCGCGGTCCGGGCAGGTCGGGCGGGGCGGTCGGGTCGTGCGGCCCGGGCGGGACGGTCAGGGCCGGCGGCCCGGGCGGCTCCGCGGGCCCGTCCTGGGCGATCCGGTTCAGCAGGCCGCGCATGAGCGGGTCGCCGCCGAGCACTGTCGAATCCGTTGCCATGGCCGGAAACCTAGCAGCGCCGCCTAGAGCGCCGGACGAGAACTCGGGCGGGCGGTTCCGAGGTGGCGTGCCGGACGCATGTGCGCCAGCCCCGGCGGTTGCATTCGAAAGCCGCTCAAGACGCACTCAATTACTGCATATGAAGCGGTCGGGGAAGGATAAGGTGCCCCTCGTCCGCCGTCGACGGCAAAAGACAAGAGGGGCCGGAAGGCGACAGTATCGAAAAACTCGAACACCGGCTTGTTGTCGACCTTGGCCGGCAAGGCGCGGAGGAGAATCATGAAGATCAAGGTCCTGGGTCCGTTGAATGTCGAAGTCAACGGTATATCGGTGGTCCCGACCGCGGGCAAGCCGCGCCAGATCCTGGCGCTGCTCGCGCTCTACCCGGGCAGGGTGGTCCCCGTGCCCACGCTGATGGAAGAGATCTGGGGTACCCACCTGCCGCAGAGCGCACTGACCACGCTTCAGACTTACATCCTCCAGCTGCGCCGCAGACTGGGCACCGCGATGGGCCCGGACGCGCCCGGCACGGCCAAGGACGTGCTCGCCACCCGGTACGGCGGCTACCTGCTCCAGGTCCCGGCCGAGGCGGTCGACGTACGCGCCTACGAGCGCCTGCTGGCCGAGGGGCAGCAGGCGTTCGAGGACGGCGAGGACGAGCGGCTGGCCAAGTGCCTGCGCGCGGCGCTGGACCTGTGGGAGGGTCCTGCGCTGGTCGACGTGCGGGTGGGACCGATCCTCGACATCGAGGTGATGCGGCTGGAGGAGAGCCGCCTCGTGGCGAGGGAACGCCGCATCGACGCCGACCTGCGGCTGGGCCGGCACATCGAGCTCATCGCCGAACTCACCGATCTGGTCGCCCGCCACCCCCAGCACGAAGGGCTGCACTCGCAGGCGATGGTCGCGCTCTACCGGTCGGGCCGGCAGGCCTCCGCGCTCGACGTCTACCGCCGGCTGCGCCAGCGGCTCATCGACGAGCTCGGAGTGGAGCCCTCCCCGCAGCTCCAGCGGCTCCACCAGGCGATGCTCGCCGTCGACCCCCGCCTGGACGTGGCCTGCGGACCGCGGCGCAGCTCGACCTTCGATCTGTACGCAGCCTGAATCGAGTACCACTCAAGCCGCAGGGGACACGCTCGGGCCGCGGCGGCGCCGTACGACGAACGTGCCCGCACAGCTTCCCGGAGGAGGGCGACCGATGGCTTCGCTGACGACGGCAGAAGGGGCGGCGGGGCGGCGGGTACGGCTCCACTGCCTGGCCCACGCGGGCGCGGGGGTGGCCAGCTACCGCCGCTGGCCCGTGGCGGCCGGGCCGGATGTGGACGTCGCGGCGCTGGTGCTGCCGGGCCGTGACAGCCGGCGGCGCGAGCCTCGCGTCACCGGACGCCCGGAGCTCTTGGCGGATCTGCTGCCCCCGCTGATGGAGGCGGCCCGGTCCGGACCGTACGCGCTGTACGGCCACAGTCTGGGCGCCCTGGTCGCGTACACGCTCACCAGGGCGCTGGCGGACGCCGGGGTGCCGGCGCCGCTGTTCCTCGCGGTGGGCGCCTGCCTGCCGCCGCACGCCAGCGCCGCCCTGGTGGCCGCGGCGGACCTTCCCGACGACATGCTCCTGCCCCTGCTGGCGGACCTCGGCTCGCTGCCCAAGGGTGCCGCCGCCCGTCCCGGCGGGCTGTGGCGCCGCAGCGTGCTGCCCGTCCTGCGCGACGACCTGCGCCTGGCCCGGGCCCTGCGCCAGGCCGCCCTGGACCCGGTCACGGGAGGCTCCGTCGACCTGCCGCTGCTCGTCTTCGCGGGCAGCGACGATCCGCTCGCCGTGCCCGCCGCCTTCGAGGAGTGGCGGCAGTGGACCACCGGGCCGATCACCGTGCGCACGGTCGACGGCGACCACTTCTTCGCGGGCGGGGACGTACTGCCGGCCCTGGTCGGGGCGGCCTGCCGCGAGTACGGGGCGGACGCCGCCGCGGTGGCCGCGGGCGCGGGGCCGGGAAGTGCCCGGTGAGGCGCGTGGTCATCACCGGGGTGGGCGTGGTGGCACCCGGAGCGGTCGGCACCCGCAGGTTCTGGTCCCTGCTGACCTCCGGCCGTACCGCCACCCGCAACGTCACCCTCTTCGACGCCGCCCGCTACCGCTCGCGGGTCGCCGCCGAGGTCGACTTCGACGCCGCCGCGCACGGCTTCACCCTCGCCGACACCGAACGCCTGGACCGGGCAGCCCAGTTCGCGCTGGTCAGCGCCCGGGAGGCGGTGGCCGACAGCGGCCTGGACGCCGTACTGGCAGTGGGGAACCGGCTGCGCACGGGGGTCAGCCTCGGCAACGCGGCGGGCTGCGCCACCGGACTCGCCACCCAGTACGCGCTGCTCAGCGACTTCGGCAGCACCTGGACCGTCGACCACTCCCGGGCCGCCGAGTGCCTCTACGACTACTTCGTGCCCAGCTCGCTGGCGGCCGCCGTGGCCCGGGACACCGGCGCACAGGGTCCCGTCAGCCTGGTCTCCAGCGGCTGCACCTCCGGCCTGGACGCCATCGGGCACGCAGCCGACCTGATCCGTGAGGGCAGCGCCGACGTGATGGTCACGGGCGGTGCGGAGGCACCGATCTCCCCCATCGTCATGGCCTGCTTCGACCGCATCCGCCTCACCAGCCCCCGCAACGAGGACCCGGCCACCGCCTCGCGCCCCTTCGACCGCACCCGTGACGGCTTCGTGCTCGGCGAGGGCGCCGCCGTGCTGGTCCTCGAGGAGCTGGAACACGCGCGCCGCCGGGGCGCCCACGTGTACGCCGAACTGTCCGGCTTCGCCTCGTACAGCAGCGCGCACCACATGACGGGGCTGCGGCCGGGCGGCGAGGACATGGCCGACGCCATCCGGGCGGCGCTCGACGAAGCGCGGCTCAATCCGGTCGACGTGGACTACGTCAGCGCACACGGGGCAGGCACCCGGCACAACGACCGGCACGAGACGAGCGCCTTCAAACAGGGACTGGGCGACCACGCCCGGCGCGTCCCGGTCAGCTCCATCAAGTCGATGATCGGACACGCCCTCGGCGCCGCCGGGGCCTTGGACGTGGCCGCCAGCGTCCTGGCCATCGAGCACAGCACGGTGCCGCCCACCGCCAACCTCCACGAACCCGACCCGAGCTGCGACCTTGACTACACACCGCTGTTCGCCCGGGAGCAGCGCACCAGTACGGTCCTGAGCGTCGCCAGCGGCTTCGGCGGCTTCCACGCCGCCACCGTGCTGACCCGGCCCCGGCTGCGGGAGACGGCATGAGCGGCCCCGGCAGCTCGGACGCGGGCGGGCGCGGCCCCGCCGCGGGCCGTGCGCTGATCACCGGCATCGGCGTGGCCGCGCCCAACGGGCTGGGTACCGGGGCCTGGTGGAGCGCCGTGCTGGAAGGCCGCAGCGGCATCGGCCCGATCACCCGCTTCGACGCCTCCGGCTACCCCGTGCGGATCGCGGGCGAGGTACCCGGCTTCGTCGACGAGGACCACATCCCCAGCCGGCTGCTCCCCTCCACGGACCGGGTCACCCGACTGAGCCTGGTCGCGGCCAAGGAGGCCTTGGAGGACTCGGGCGCCGACCCGGCCGCGCTGCCCGGCCACCGGGCGGGCGTGATCACCGCCAGCTCCGCGGGCGGCACCGAGTTCGGCCAGCGCGGGCTGGCGGCATTGTGGGGCAAGGGCGCCCAGTACGTCAGTGCGTACCAGTCCTTCGCCTGGTTCCACGCGGCGGGAACCGCCGAGATCTCCATCCGGCACGTGCTGCGCGGCCCCGCCTCCGCAGTGGTCACCGAACAGGCGGGCGGGATCGACACGCTCGCCCGCGCCCGGCGCGAGATCCGCAAGGGCGTGGGCCTCATGGTGAGCGGAGGCCTCGACTCGGTCCTGTGCCCCTGGGGCTGGGCCGCGCACCTGGCGGACGGCCGGCTGAGCACCGATCCCGATCCGGCGCTGGCCTACCGGCCCTTCGACGCGGAGGCCGGCGGCCACGTCGTGGGGGAGGGCGGCGCGCTGCTGGTGCTGGAGGACGAGGAGGCCGCCCGCGCGCGCGGCGCCGCCGGGTACGCCGTGGTCGCCGGGTGTGCGGCGACCTTCGACGGCGGGCCCGGGGAGGAGCGGCTGCGGGACGCGGCCGCACTCGCGCTGGCCGACGCCGGGGTGCGCCCGGACGAGGTGGACGCGGTGTTCGCCGACGGGGCCGGGGAGCGGGCCGCGGACCGGTCCGAGGCCCGGGCGCTGGCCTCGCTGTTCGGGCCGCGCGGGGTGCCGGTCACCGCGCCCAAGTCGATGACGGGCCGGCTGGGCGCCGGGGGTTCCTCGCTGGACCTGGCGGCGGCGTGCCTCGCCCTGCGCGACAAGGTGGTGCCCCCGACCACCGGGACCCGGAGGGTCGCCGCGGACTGCCCGCTGGACCTGGTGACGGGCCCGGCGCGGGAGCTGCCCGGGCTGCGGACCGTACTGGTGCTGGCGCGCGGGCGGGGCGGCTTCAACTCGGCCGCGGTGCTGCGGGCCGCCGACGCCTGAGCGGCTGGGACCTGCCCGTGCGCGGCCCTCGTGCGGAGGGCGGCGGGCGCGGGCAGGGGCGGGCGCGGGCGGCGGCCCGAAGGTGCGACGGGCCGCCGCCCGCGGGCACACCTGCGGGCGGACGCGAACCCGCTCCCGCCCGCGCCCGCCCCCTCCGCGGCGGGGCAGAACCGGCACACGGACGCCCGCGGCACACGGACCCCCGCGGCACACGGACCCCCGCGGCACACGGACCCCCGCGGCACACGGACGCCCGCGGTCGGCGCGCGCGGCTGGAGGCCGCCCACCAGGACGGGGGTGGCCGGGTGGGCGGCCGGGCGGTCGCGAGGCGCGCCGGGACGGGGGAACCGCCCGGGGCGCCGCAGGCGCCGCCGTCAGGTCGACGACGCCCGGACTTCCGCCAGCCGAGTCTCGAAGGCCGGGCTCGCGGGCCGCTCAAGCACAAGTGGCGGGCGCTCCCGCGCGACCGGCGTCCGACCGGAAAAGGGGAGGCCGGGCCTTCGGATCGAGGCGGACCCTCCGGGCGGCCGGAGCGGCGCTCCAGTCAGACCCGTTCGGTCTGCGAGCGGTTCCGGACAGTGTCTTGTGCACAGCCGTCAGCCCAGGGCCGTACGACAGCATCTGTCGGTGGCCCTCAGCGGCAGGCGGACGGGTCGCCGGTGCGAGGGTCACCGGCCCAGTGGCGCCACCTGCCGGGCGGGAGCGGAGTCCCGTCGGCAGGGCGGTGCCGCGGCCCGGACGCCGCAGCCCGGACGCCGCCGGTCGGAGCCGGCCGGCGTACCAATGAGGAGGGTGTGGAAGATGTCGGATGCGCGTGTGCACCGCACGGTCCACGAAGTGATCACGGCGGCCCCGGCCGGAGTGATGTACGGGCTGATCGCGGACGCCACCCGGTGGCCGTTATTCTTCCAGCCCTGCGTCCATGTCGAACAGCTCGACTTCGACGGGTCGCGGGAGCGGCTGCACATGTGGGTCACCGCGGGCGAGACCGTCAAGTCCTGGGTGACCAGCCGGCACCTGGACGTGGAACGGCTGCGCGTGGAGTTCACCCACGACCTGCCCGCCGCACCGACGCGCTCCATGAGCGGCGTGTGGACGGTGGTCCCGCTCGGCGAGTACGCCTCCAAAGTCACCCTGGAGCACGCCTTCACCGTGGCCGGGGACGTCCCCGCGGACGTGGCCTGGGTCAAGCGGGTCACCCTGGAGAACAGCCGCGCCCAACTGGACCGGCTGGCCGAACTGGCCGAGCACTGGACGCGCCTGGACGACCTGGTGTGGTCCTTCGAGGACACCGTACGGGTCGAGGCACCCGGCGACCCCGTCTTCGACTTCCTGTACCGGGTGCGGGACTGGCCGGCCGGACTTCCGCACGTCAACCGGCTCGACCTGGTCGAGGACGAGCCCGGCGTCCAGGTGATGTCCATGGGCAGCCTGTCCATCGACGGCGGCGCGCACAGCACCGAGTCGGTGCGCATCTGCTTCCCGGGCGCGCAGCGCATCTGTTACAAGCAGACCCGCACCTCGCCCCTGCTGACCGCGCACACGGGCGAGTGGACGGTCGAGCCCGACGGGGCCGGCGTGATCCTGACGGCCCGGCACCACGTGATGCTGTGCGAGGAGAACATCGAGAGCGTGCTGGGCGAGGGCACCGACGCGGTGGCCGCCGGCCGCCACGTGCGCGAGGCGATGGGCCAGGCGGGCCTGTCCGTACTGCGCCACGCCGCGCAGTACGCCATCGACTCGGTCCGCGTCCTGTGACCGCGGTCCAGGACTCCACGACCCCCGTACGGGACACCCACGCACCCGTACGGGACACATGTGCGGCGGCACCCGCCGCCGCTTCCGTGCCCGCCGCGGCCTCGAGGCGGGCCGAGGCGCCCGCGCCGGACGCAGCGTCCGGGCGGGCCGTCGGGTCCGCGCCGGCCGCCGTTCCCTGGCGGGCCGCTGCGTCCGAGCGCGCCGCCCGGCTGGAGGCCGCCCTCGGCGACCCCCACGACCCGGACAACCCGCACGGCCACGTGGCACTGCTGCGCGCCGACGAGGCCCGCGAGGCACCGGCGGCCACCGAGGCACTGCTCGCCGAGGCGGGCCTGGGCGCCGAGTTCGTCCCGTACGACCTCGGCGGCCGGCTCACCGACCTGGAGGAACTGGCGCGGGTGCTGCGCCCGTTGTTCCGCCGCGATCTCGCGCTCGGCTACGGATTCGGCATCACCTCGCTCTTCGCCGCCTGCGCGGTGTGGACCGCGGGGGACGAGCCGCAGCGCCGGGCGCTGGCCGCGCACCTCCTCGACGGCGGCCGGGTCACGATCGTGCACCGCGAGGTCGCGCACGCCAACGCGATCCTGCGCAACGAGGTCGAGGCGACGCCCGGACCGGAAGGCGGCTGGGTGCTCAACGGCCGCAAGGACGTGGTCATCAACGCCCACCGCGCCGAGGCCTTCGTCATGTACGCGCGCACCGCGCGCGAGGACGGACCGCGCAGCCACTCGGTGCTGCTGCTCGGCCCCGAGCCGCCCGCCGCCAGCGAGGTGCGCAGGCTCGGCCGGGTCGAGATGCCGGGCATGCGCGGCGCGCACTTCTCCGGACTGGAGTTCCACGAGGTGGCCGCCGGTCCCGGGGCACTGGTCGGCGAGGTCGGCGAAGGGGTCTCGCTGGCCCTGCGCAGCTTCCAGATCAGCCACTGCCTGATTCCGGGCGTGGTGCTGGCCGGTGTGGACAGCGTGCTGCGCCAGGCCGTGCGCGCGGCCGTCGAGAACCGGTCCGACGGACTGCCCGCCCGGCGCTGGCAGAAGGTGCTCGCCGGGGTCTTCGCCGACCTGCTGGCCTGCGACAGCATGGCCGTCACCGGGCTGCGCGCGATGAGCCTGCTGCCCGAGGACGCGTACCTGCTGGCCGCCGCGGTCAAGTACACGATGCCGGACCTGCTGCGCGAGGACCTGGAGGAGCTGGCGACCGTGCTCGGCGCCCGCGGGTACGACCGCGGACCGCTGTACGGGGGGTTCCAGAAGCTCGTACGGGACCTGCCGGTGGCCGGGCTCGGACACGCGGGGACGGCCGTGTGCCAGGCGATCCTGGTGCCGCAGCTGCCGGCGCTGGCGCGCACGGCCTGGTTCCGCACACCGGAGCCGCCGGCGGCGCTGTTCCGGCCGGGGGCTCCGCTGCCCCCGTTCGACCACCGCCGCCTCGCGCACTCCGGTACGGACGACCTGCTGACGGCCACCCTGGTCGGCGCGGCCGGCCGACTGGCCGAGCAGCGTTCCGGCTGGGCCGACGGGTCCGCGCACGCGGTGCTGGCCGGGTTCGCGCAGACGTTCGTGGCGGAGCTGCGGGTGCTGAGGGCGCGGTGCGCCGCGCTGGGATCACCGGCCGGCGGCTCCGGATTCGACGCGCAGGCCTGTGCGCTGGCCGACCGGTACGCACTGGTGCTCGCCGCTGCCGCGGTGCTCGGCACCTGGGAGGGACAGGCCGGAACCGGATCGTTCCTGGAGGATCCCGCCTGGGCCGTGCTCGCGCTGAGCCGGATCGCCCGGCGGCTGGGGGCGGCGGTGCCGGACCTTCCCGAGGGCGTGGTGGGCTCCGTGCTCGGCGAGGTCCTGGGGCGCTGCCGGGAGGGGCGGAGCCTCGATCTGTACGGGACGGCGCTGGCGGGTTGAGGCGCGCGGTGACCCCGCCCGCCCTGCCTTCCGGCCACGGCACCGCAGACGTGTCGGGGCGGTGGACGAACGCCCCGGCCAGATCGCCGTCCGTCCGCGGGACCGGGACGGACGGCACTACATGCAGGAGACGACGATGGACCAGGTGAGATGCGCCGCCCCCCTCCGTGTGCCGCGGCCGCACGGTCCGTGGCACGGGGTGAGGGAAAACCTGACCGGGCTCGGCAACGCCGTGGTCCACGCGACCTGGAGCGAATGGCTGCCCAGCGTGCTGACCACACCCCGGCTGCGGGAGCTGCTCGGGCCCGACTGGGACCGCTACCGGCGCACCCGCGACGCCACCGTGCGCTACCGCTTCGCGGCGGCCCGGCTGCTGATCAAGTACACCGCGGCGGCGGCGCTCGGCATCCCGCCGGAACACCTCGACCTGGCCTACCGGCTCGGCGGACGGCCCTACCTGCGCGGCTTCGACCAGATTGAGCTCAGCCTGTCCCACACCGGCGACCTGATGGCCGTCGGGCTGAGCCGCACGGGCCGGATCGGCGTGGACGTGGAGCCGGCCGGCCGCAACGTACGGCTCGACCTGCTGGAGGCGCAGATCCTGACCCCGGCCGAGACGGCGGAGATCGCCGGGATGCCCGAGGCGGAGCGGGTCCCGTACGCACTGAAGCTGTGGACCCTCAAGGAGGCGTACAGCAAGGCGCTCGGGCAGGGCCTGCGGCTCGGCTTCAAGGAGTTCGGCTTCCAGGAGTCCGGCCCCGGGGGGGCGCGCCTGCACGCCCCGGACGGCAGTGCGGCGACCCGGGGGGAGTGGGGCTTCGCCACGCACCCGGTGATGGGCCGCTACCTGCTGAGCACGGCCTGCCACGACGCGGGGCTGTCCACCGCGGGCGACACGTCGGTGGGAACGATGCTCGACCAGGGGTTCCTGTCGGCGATGCACCAGGGCGCGAGCTGAGCCACGGGCCGTGACCGGGCCCGGGTCGCCGGCCTGCGGCGCCGCCGCGGGGCGTCGGCCGCGCCGCGTCGCATGCGCCGCGCCGCTTTCGAAGCCTCGGTCCGGAAGCGTCGGTCCTGAGCCGTTCCGTGGTCGTCCTCGAGGCGCGTCAGCGCCCTGCCAGGTCCCCGGCAGCGGGTTGCTCCACGGTGGGCCCGGGAGTATCGCGCCCTCGGGCGTCCCGCTCCCCGGGTCTTCCGGTGTTCCGGGCCCGTACCGGATGAACTGGACCGGAGGAGGGCGACCGCATGGCCAGGCCGAGCCGCCCGCACACGGGCCGGGGACGAGGCGGCCGCCAGCCGGGCTGGTCCCTGCCGCTGACCTGGTGGCAGTACGACCTGCTGCTGGACTCGCTGGAGCACCGCGGCACCGGACGCCACGTCGAGCAGCTGTCCTGGCGCTGGTGCGGACCGCTGGACACCGAGCGGTTCACCGCTGCCTGGCAGTCCGTCACCGACCGGGAGACGGTGCTGCGCGCCGCCGTCGCCTGGGAACCGCGGCCGCACGTGGTCCTGCACGAACGGGCCGCCGCCGACGTCGTACGCCACCGGGCCGGCGGCGTCGACTGGGACGAGCTCGTGGAACGCGAACGGCTGCGCGGCTTCGACCTGCGCGGGCCCGGACCGCTGCGGGTCACCCTGCTCGACGACCCGGTGCCCGCCGCGCCCGCGACGCGCGTGCTGCTCACCTTCCACCACGGACTGCTGGACGCCTGGAGCGTGTTCGTCCTCCTGGACGAGTTCTACCGGGCCTACCTGGCCGGCGGCGCGCTGCCCGGCGGCGAGCGGCGGCCCGACATCCGGGACTGGGCGCGCTGGCTGGAGGACCAGGATCCGGGCCCGGCACGGGAGTTCTGGACCCGCGCGGTACCCGCGGGCGCGCCCGCCGTGCTGCCCGCCGCGCCGGGCCCCGACACGCTGGAGAGCGGCTGCGGCCGCGCCGAGGCCCGCCTGTCGGCCCAGGAGGCCGAGCGGCTGTACCGGTGGGCCGCGGCCCTGGCGGTGTCCGACTCCACGGCCCTCCAGGCGGTCTGGGCGCTGCTGCTGTACCGCGGGGCGGGCCTCAGCGGCTCCGTGCAGGTCGGTTTCGGCGTCACCGTCTCGGGGCGCGGCATCGCCCTGGAAGCCGTCGAGCGCCTCCCCGCGCCGATGCGCAACTGCCTGCCGATGTCCGTCCAGGTCGACCCGGCGCACCCGCTGGGCCGGCTGCTGTCGGCGCTGCGCGACCGGGCCCTGGACATGGCGGCCTACGAGTGGGTCTCCGCCGGGCAGATCCACGAGTGGACCGGCCGGGCCGCGGGCGCCGATCCGCTGCTGGCCAGCCTGGTGGCCGTCGGGACCATGCCGCGTCCGCCGCGGGAACTGCGCGCGGGGCTGGCCGACCACGGCGTGCGGATCGAGCCGCTGTACGCGAGCGGCGCGCACACCGCCTTCCCCGTCGCCCTGCTCACGCACCGCGACCCCGACGGCTCGCTGACATTGACCGCCGCGCACGACCGGTCCCGGATGTCCGCGGCCGACGCGGCCCGCCTGGTGGGCCACTGCGCGCGGCTGCTGCGCGAACTGCCCGCCACCGGCGCCGAGACGACGCTCGCCCAGGTGCTCGCGGTCCTCGAAGGCGAGGAGCCGCCGCGGATCGCCCCGCGGCGCGGATCGGCCGCCCAGCGGGCGGCCCGACTCCGACTGCACTCGATCGGCGATCGACCCGACGTCGAGCGGATCCCGAGCGGATCTTGACACCGTGGGGCGACCCACCGTGAAGGAGCCGCCATGTTCGCCTACGACGTCAGGCAAGATTTCCGCGAGGTCGAGATGTACTTCTTCGGCTTGGTCCCGGTGGGGGCCCCGCCGCTGCGGCTGGCCGGTGCGGACGAGGACGACGCGGAGTTCCACGAGGACTCCGCCATCGTCCGCGGCATCGACTAGCCCGTGTCCTACGGCACTCCACCCGTCGACCGGCTCGCCCTCCCTCCCTCCCCGCCGCGCTCCGCCCACCTGGCCGTTCGCGTCGCGCGGCTGCGCCGCGCGGTCTGGCTCGCCGTGCGGGGCGCGGATCCCCCCGCCGGCCGCTTCCGCGCCGTCCGGACCGGCCGGGCCGTCCCGAGCGGAAGCCGCCCCCTCGCGTAGCACCGTCCCGGGGCCCGCTGCCCCGCGCTCACCGTTCAGGAACCCGGAAGACCTCGGGGACCTGGCGACCTCAGAGAAAGAAGGATCCACCCGATGTCGCTGTCGAAGCAGCGCGCCGGCGCACCGCGGGTGTCGCCCTCGGTCGAGGCGTTCCTCAACGACCCCGAGCACGTGGGCGTGCTCACCACCGTCAGGCCCGACGGGCGGCCGCACGCGGCGCCCGTGCGGTTCACCTGGGACGCGGCGGCCGGCCTGGTGCGGGTCATGACCGTCGACTCCTCGCGCAAGGCGCGCAACCTGCTGGCCGGTCCCGGCGGCCGGGTGGCGATCTGCCAGGTGCAGGGATTCGCCTGGGTCACGCTGGAGGGCGCCGGCACGGTGGTGCGCGAACCCGGTCGGGTGGCCGAGGGAGTCAAGCGGTACGCCAAGCGGTACTGGTCGGCGCCCCCGAACCCGCCCGGCCGGGTGGTCATCGAGATCGAGGTCGACCGGGTGCTGACCCTCAACGCCTGACCGGTTCCCGTGCGGCCCGGGCCGCGCGGCGCCGGCCTCCCCGGCCGCGCCGCGCGCCCCCGTACCGCGTGCCTACGCGGCCGGCGGGGGAGTTCCGTCCACCCACAGAAGGCGGAAGGACAGCCGCGTCAGCCGCCAGCCGTCGGCGGTGCGCAGGGCCGCGCCGTCGACGAAGGTGCCGGTGGTGAACAGCGGCGCGAGCGTGCCCCGCGGCGGGACGTGGTGCGCGTGGTGCACGTGAGTGGAGAGCAGGTTGGCGCGCAGGGTGGCCCGGTCCCCGTCCAGGACGACCACGGCGGGGGAGCCCAGGTGCTGGGTGGCGGCGAAGGCCGACAGGGCCGTGCGGTGGAACCCGGCCAGGCCCGCGGTGCCCTCGTGCCGGCTCATCGGCGGGAAGGCCACCACCGCGTCCGGGGTGAACAGTTCCGCGGCCCAGGCGTCGTCGAGTTCCTCGTCGTCGAGGGAGACCAGATAGCGGTTCAAGAGGGCTGCCACATGAAGGCTCGCGGTGCCGGATTCTTCGAGTGTCTCGGTGGAGTTCATCCTTGAGAATCCGCCTGCGCCGGCCCGTCCCGGCAAGTCCGCCTGACAAAGATCTGACATTGCCGACGCTTTTCTTTCATTGATTTGTACAAGGTATGTATCCATCGCTCTTTACGTCCCGCCCGGGCCCTCGTGATACTGGCCGAACACCAGTGGGAAGAGGCGGGATGAGCACCTTTGATGTAGATGCCATTGTCGTGGGAGCCGGGCCCACCGGACTCATGCTCGCGGGCGAGTTGAGGCTCAATGGAGTCTCCGTGACAGTCCTTGACAAACTAGTCGAGCCCATCAAGGAATCCCGGGCGCTCGGCTTTTCTGCGCGGACCATCGAGGAATTCGCCCAGCGCGGACTGATAGCCCGATTCGGCGAGGTCGGTGTGATCCCGGTCGGTCACTTCGGCGGAGTCCCGCTCGACTACCAGGTGATCGAAGGCGGCTCGTACGGCGCCCGCGGCATCCCCCAGGCCCGTACCGAGGGCATCCTCGGCGGCTGGGCGCGCGAACTGGGCGCCGAGATCCGCCGCGGCGTCGAGGTCACCGGCCTGGCCCAGGACGCCGACGGAGTCACGGTCACCGCACAGGGCCCGGACGGCACCCTCACCCTGCGCGCCCGCCACGTGGTGGGCTGCGACGGTGCCCGCAGCATCGTGCGCAAGCTCGCCGGCATCGACTTCCCCGGCACCGAGCCCGCCATCGAGCTGCGCTTCGCCGACGTGGCCGGCGTACCGCTGCGCCCGCGCTTCAGCGGTGAGCGCGTCCCCGGCGGCATGGTGATGGTCATCCCCATGGGCCCCGACCGCAGCCGCGTCATCTACTTCGACAGCGCCGAGCCGCTGCGCACGGGCCCCGAGGCGATCACCTTCGACGAGGTCGTCGCGTCCTGGCGGCGTCTGACGGGCGAGGACATCAGCGGCGCCACCCCGCTGTGGGTCAGCTCCACCACCGACAACAGCCGTCAGGCCGCCGAGTACCGGCGGGGCCGGGTCTTCCTGGCCGGCGACGCCGCGCACATCCACCTGCCCATCGGTGCGCAGGGCATGAGCGCGGGAGTCCAGGACGCGGTGAACCTCGGCTGGAAGCTGGCCCTGGACATCCAGGGCCGGGCCCCCGAGGGCCTGCTCGACACCTACCACACCGAGCGGCACCCGGTCGGGGCGCGGATCCTGACCAACACGCTCGCCCAGCGCATCCTCTACCTCGGCGGCGACGACATCACCCCGATGCGCGAGGTGTTCGCCGAGCTGGTGGACAACCACGAATCGGTCCGCCGCCACCTCGTCGGCATGGTCACCGGCCTCGACATCCGCCACGACGTCGGCGCGGGCGACCACCCGCTGCTCGGCCGCCGCCTGCCCGACCGGGCCCTGGTCGTCGACGGCGAGAAGACCTCGGTCTTCGAGCTGCTGAACGCCGGCCGCGCCGTACTCCTCGAACTCGGCGGCGACCACGGCCTGGGCGGGGCGGCCGCCGCCTGGGCCGACCGCGTCGAGGTGGTCCGCGCCGACCAGCCCGACTGCGACGCCCCGGTGGCAGGCATCCTCGTCCGCCCCGACGGGTACGTGGCCTGGCTCGCGCCCGAGGGCGCCGGCACCGAAGGCCTCGCCGACGCCCTGACCCGCTGGTTCGGCCCCGCCAGCTGAAGCCGCTCCGTCCGCTCCGCCCGACCCTTCACAGGAAGCGAAGAAGAATGCCTTTCATCTCCCTCGAGGACAAGCACCTGACCGTCCTCAACCTCTTCACCACCGACGCGCCTGAGAAGCAGGACCAGCTGATCGAGGAGATGCGCAAGATCGTCGACGCAGCGACGTACGAGGGCTGGATGAACAGCACCGTGCACGCGGGCGTCGACAGCCCCGGCACCGCCAACTTCATCCAGTGGCGCAGCGGCGAGGACCTGGAGCGCCGCTACGAGGGCGAGGAGTTCAAGCACCGCACCCTCCCCGTCTTCGGCGAGATCACCACCTCGATCAAGCTCCTCCAGAACGAGGTCGCCTACACGGTCACCTCCGACGCCCTCGGCGGCAAGGTCGAGGTCGGCCCGCACCGCGACGACTACACCGTCCTGGCCGTCTTCGCCGTGGCCGACGACGGCCAGGACGAGGCCATCGACGCCCTCGGCAAGGGCCAGGAGTTCCTCGCCGACGTCCCCGGCTTCCGTTCGCACGTGGTCCTCAAGGGCCTGCGCGCCCGCGGCCTGGACGACAAGTTCGTCGTCTCCTACGCGCAGTGGGACAGCAAGCAGGCCTACGAGGCCTACCGCGACCAGGCCCCGGAGGCGCAGTCCGCCGCGCGCCGGGAAGCCCAGAACCGCGTGGCCGCCGTCGCCATCGGCGCCCCGCAGATCAACTCGTACACCGTGGTGCACTCCCGCTCCGCAGGCGAGTGATCCGGCGCGCCCCCCACGGCGCGACGGGACCGCAATGCCCCGGACGCCCGGCACCCCGCTCGGGGAGCCGGGCGTCCCGTGCACCTGCCCCCATTCCATGAGAAGGCGAGCGGAGCAACCGCTCCGGCAGAATTCGAGAATCCCGCGTGCGGCGCGCGATCGCCGGGCGGGACCGTCGAATCCGGTGGCGAATTCAGGCCACCATGTCGGCCGCGCCTGCACCGCGCTCTCCCTCGCACACGCTGAGGAGCCAAACCGTATGCACAGCACGTTGATTGTCGCCCGGATGGCAGCCGCCTCGTCCGCCGATGTGGCAAAGCTGTTCTCCGAATTCGACGCGACGGACATGCCCCAGCGCATGGGAACGCGGCGCCGCCAGTTGTTCTCGTACCGGGGCCTCTACTTCCACCTCCAGGACTTCGACGAGGACAACGGAGGAGAGCTGATCGAGCAGGCGAAGAGCGACTCGCGCTTCGTCGGGATCAGCGAGGACCTCAAGCCCTTCATCGAGGCCTACGACCCCAAGACCTGGCGCTCGCCCGCCGACGCGATGGCCGCGCGCTTCTACAACTGGGAGGCGTCCGCGTGACCCGCCGACGCGTCGTCATCACCGGAATCGAGGTGATCGCCCCCGGTGGTGTCGGCAAGGAGAAGTTCTGGAGCCTGCTGAGCGAGGGCCGCACCGCCACCCGCGGCATCACCTTCTTCGATCCCGCGCCCTTCCGCTCCCGGGTGGCCGCCGAGATCGACTTCGACCCCTTCGCCCACGGGCTGACCGCACAGGAGGTGCGCCGCCTGGACCGGGCCGCGCAGTTTGCGGTGGTCGCCTCGCGCGGCGCGGTCGCCGACAGCGGCATCGAACTGGGCTCGCTCGACCCGCACCGGATCGGCGTCACCGTCGGCTCCGCGGTCGGCGCCACGATGAGCCTGGACGAGGAGTACCGGGTCGTCAGCGACGGCGGCCGGCTCGACCTGGTCGACCACACCTACGCGGTCCCGCACCTCTACAACCACATGGTGCCGAGCTCCTTCGCCTCCGAAGTGGCCTGGGCCGTGGGCGCCGAGGGCCCCTCCACCGTGGTCTCCACCGGCTGTACCTCCGGTCTCGACTCCGTCGGCTACGCCGTGGAGCTGGTCCGCGAGGGCTCGGCCGACGTGGTGATCGCAGGCTCCTCGGACGCCCCGATCTCGCCGATCACCATGGCCTGCTTCGACGCCATCAAGGCCACCACCCCCCGCCACGACGACCCGCAGCGCGCCTCGCGCCCCTTCGACGGCACCCGCAACGGGTTCGTGCTGGGCGAGGGCACCGCCTTCTTCGTCCTGGAGGAGCTGGAGAACGCCAAGAAGCGCGGCGCGCACATCTACGCCGAGATCGCCGGCTACGCCACGCGCTCCAACGCGTACCACATGACGGGCCTGCGCCCCGACGGCCTGGAGATGTCCGAGGCCATCGACCTCGCCCTCGGCGAGGCCCGCATGAACCCCGAGGCGATCGACTACATCAACGCGCACGGCTCGGGCACCAAGCAGAACGACCGGCACGAGACGGCCGCCTTCAAGCGCAGCCTCGGCGACCACGCCTACCGCACGCCGGTCAGCTCCATCAAGTCGATGGTCGGGCACTCGCTCGGCGCGATCGGCTCCATCGAGATCGCCGCGTCCGCGCTGGCCATGGAGTACGACGTCGTACCCCCCACGGCCAACCTGACGACGCCCGACCCCGAGTGCGACCTCGACTACGTCCCGGTGACCGCGCGCGACCAGCTGGTCGACGCGGTCCTCACGGTCGGCAGCGGATTCGGCGGCTTCCAGAGCGCCATGGTGCTGGCCAGCCCTGATAGGAGCCTCGTATGACGTCGGTGGTGGTCACCGGCCTCGGCATCGCCTCCCCCAACGGGCTGGGCGCCGAGGACTACTGGTCGGCGACTCTGGGCGGAAAGAACGGCATCGGCCGGATCACCCGCTTCGACCCGTCCGGATACCCGGCGCGCCTGGCGGGTGAGGTCCCCGGCTTCGTCGCCGAGGACCACCTGCCCTCGCGGATCCTGCCCCAGACCGACCGGGTCACCCGGCTCGCGCTGGTGGCCACGGACTGGGCGCTGAAGGACGCGGGCGTCGACCCCGAGGCGATGTCCGAGTTCGACATGGGCGTCATCACGGCCTCGGCCGCGGGCGGCTTCGAGTTCGGCCAGGGCGAACTGCAGAACCTGTGGGGCCGGGGCAGCCAGTACGTCTCGGCGTACCAGTCCTTCGCCTGGTTCTACGCCGTCAACAGCGGACAGATCTCGATCCGCAACGGCATGAAGGGCCCGGCCGGCGTCGTGGTCAGCGAGGGAGCCGGCGGCCTCGACGCCGTCGCCCACGCACGACGCCAGATCCGCAAGGGCACCGCGCTCATCGTCACCGGCGCCGTCGACGCCTCCATCTGCCCGTGGGGCTGGGTGGCCCAGCTGTCCACCGGCAGGCTGTCCACCAGCGACGAGCCCACCCGCGCCTACCTGCCCTTCGACCGCGACGCCCGCGGCTTCGTACCCGGTGAGGGCGGCGCCATCCTGATCACCGAGGACGCCGACGCGGCGCGCGCCCGCGGCGCCCGCATCTACGGCGAGATCGCCGGCTACGCCTCGACGATGGACCCCAGGCCCGGCAGCGGCCGCGAGCCGGGCCTGCGCAAGGCCATCGAGCTCGCCCTCGCCGACGCGTGCGCCGACGCGGGCGACATCGACGTCGTCTTCGCCGACGGCGCCGGCGACCCCACGCTGGACCGCACCGAGGCCGAGGCGATCAGCACCGTCTTCGGAGTCCGGGGCGTCCCGGTGACCGTGCCCAAGACGATGACCGGACGCCTGTACTCGGGCGCGGCCCCGCTGGACCTGGCCGCCGCGTTCTTCGCCATCCGCGACGGGGTCATCCCGCCCACCGTGCACGTCGACCCGTGCCCGGACTACCAGCTCGACCTGGTCCTGGGCCGGCCGCGCCCGGCACCGGTGCGCACCGCGCTGGTCCTGGCCCGCGGCAGTGGCGGCTTCAACTCCGCCATGGTCGTGCGCGCCGCCGAGTAGGGCGGCCCCGTCCGCACGTACGCCACCACCCACGCAGCATCTCGATGAAAGGGACTTCCACCATGGCCACCAAGGCGTTCACCCTCGACGACCTCAAGCGAATCCTGAAGGAGGCCGCGGGCGTGGCCGAGGGCGTCGACCTGGACGGCGACATCCTCGACACCGAGTTCGACGTGCTCGGTTACGAGTCCCTCGCGCTGCTGGAGGCGGGCAGCCTCATCGAGCGCGAGCTCGGCATCTCCCTCGACGAGGAGGCCGTCAACGACGCCCACACGCCGCGGGGCTTCATAGATGTCGTCAACATGCAGCTCGCTCCGGCCACGGCCGCCTGAAGGGATCCGGACATGACCCAGAACTCCACCCCCAAGGTCGCCGTCGTCACCGGCGCGACCAGCGGCATCGGCCTCGCCTCGGCGCGTCTGCTCGCCTCGCAGAACCACAGGGTGTTCATCGGCGCCCGCAACGCCGACAACATCGCCGCCACCGTCAAGGAGCTCCAGGCCGAGGGCCTGGAGGTGGACGGCGCGGTCCTCGACGTCCGCGACACCGCCTCGGTGGATGCCTTCGTCCAGGCCGCCGTCGACCGCTTCGGCACCATCGACGTCGTGGTCAACAACGCCGGCCGCTCCGGCGGCGGACCGACCGCCGACATCGCCGACGACCTGTGGCAGGACGTCATCGAGACGAACCTCAACAGCGTGTTCCGCGTCACCCGCGCCGTACTCACCACCGGCGGCATGCGGCACAAGGACCGCGGCCGGATCATCAACATCGCCTCCACCGCGGGCAAGCAGGGCGTCGTCCTCGGAGCCCCGTACTCCGCCTCCAAGCACGGCGTCGTCGGCTTCACGAAGGCACTGGGGAACGAGCTGGCCCCCACCGGCATCACCGTCAACGCGGTCTGCCCCGGGTACGTCGAGACCCCGATGGCCCAGAAGGTCCGCCAGGGCTACGCGGCCGCCTACGACACCTCCGAGGACGCCATCCTGGAGAAGTTCCAGGCGAAGATCCCGCTCGGCCGCTACTCCAGCCCGGAGGAGGTCGCCGGCCTCGTCGGCTACCTGGCCTCCGACACCGCCGCCTCCATCACCTCGCAGGCGCTCAACGTCTGCGGCGGCCTGGGCAACTTCTAGCAGAGCCCGCCCCCACGCACCCACCGAACACCATCTGAGGAGAACCCGCCATGACCACGCGTGAGGTCGAGCACGAGATCACCGTCGGCGCCCCGGCTGCCGCCGTGTACCAGTTGCTCGCGGACGTCACCAACTGGCCGCGCATCTTCCCGCCCACCATCCACGTGGACCGGGTCGAGGCCGAGGGTGCCGAGGAGAAGATCCGGATCTGGGCGACCGCCAACGGCCGGCCGAAGAACTGGACCTCGCGCCGCACCCTGGACCCGGAGGGCCTGCGCATCACCTTCCGCCAGGAGGTCCCGGCGGAGCCCGTCAAGCACATGGGCGGAACCTGGATCATCGAGCCGCTCGGCGAGGCGCAGTCCCGCGTCCGGCTGCTGCACGACTACAGCGCCGTCAACGACGACCCGCACGACCTGCTGTGGATCCAGCAGGCGGTGGACAAGAACAGCACCTCCGAGCTGGCCGCGCTCAAGGTCAACGTCGAGGCGGCGCACGCCGCGGAGAGCGAGGAGCTGACCTTCTCGTTCACCGACACCGTCCAGATCGCGGGCTCCGCCAAGGACGTGTTCGACTTCATCAACGAGGCCCACCTGTGGGCCGAGCGGCTCCCGCACGTGGCCGTGGTGCGGCTGGAGGAGGACACCCCGGGCCTCCAGGAGCTGGAGATGGACACCCGCGCCAAGGACGGCTCGGTGCACACCACCAAGTCGTACCGGGTGGTCTTCCCCCACGACAATATCGCCTACAAGCAGGTCACCCTGCCGGCGCTGATGACCCTGCACACCGGCGAGTGGACGTTCGTCGAGACCGACGAGGGCACGTCCGCCTCCTCGCAGCACACCGTGACCATCAACACGGAGAACATCGCGCGCATCCTCGGAGACGAGGCCACCGTCGCCGACGCCCGCGCGTACGTGCACACGGCGCTGTCCACCAACAGCTCCGCCACCCTGGCGCACGCGAAGGCGCACGCCGAGTCGAAGGCCTCCTGAGCATGGCGCCCGACCCCGGAACGGGCGCCGGCGAGCCGGCACCGGGCGGCGCGGGCCGCCCGGCCCGGCTCGACACCGAGGTCCTCGTCGTCGGTGCCGGCCCCGTCGGGCTGATGCTCGCCGCCGAACTGGCCCGCGGCGGCGTGGACGTGATCGTGGTCGAGAAGCGCAAGGCCCCCTCCACCGAGTCCCGGGCCTCCACGCTGCACGCCCGCACCATGGAGATCCTCGACGCGCGGGACCTGCTGCCCGACGTCGGCACACCGCCCAACGAGCCGCACGGCCACTTCGGCGGCCTTCCGCTCGACCTCACCCTGCCCGGCACCCACCCGGGCCAGTGGAAGGTGCCGCAGACCAAGACCGAGGCGGTCCTGGAGGAGTGGGCCATCTCGCGCGGCGTCGACATCCGGTGCGGCCACGAACTGGTCGCCGCCGGCGAGGTCGGCGAACACGTCGAGGCCGAGGCCGTCGGACGGGACGGAGTCCTGCGCCTGCGGGCCCGCTACCTGGTCGCCTGCGACGGCGAGGACAGCACCGTACGGCGGCTGACCGGGGTGGACTTCCCCGGCAACGACGCCGGCCGGGAACTGCTGCGGGCCGACGTCGACGGCATCGACATCCCCAACCGGCGTTTCCAGCGCATGGAGCGGGGCCTGGCCATCGCCTGGCGCAACGACAAGGGCGTCACCCGCGTCATGGTCCACGAGTTCGGCGGGACGGCCGGGCCGCGGACCGCGGACGCCTCGTTCGAGGAGGTCGCCACCGTCTGGAAGAGGGTCACAGGAGAAGACATCAGCGGCGGTACCCCGCTGTGGGTGAACTCCTTCGGCGACACCTCCCGGCAGCTCGCCTCCTACCGGCACGGGCGCGTCCTGTTCGCGGGGGACGCAGCCCACCGCCAGATGCCGGTCGGCGGCCAGGCCCTCAACCTCGGCCTCCAGGACGCCTTCAACCTCGGCTGGAAGCTCGCGCTCACCGTGCGCGGGCGGGCTCCGGAAGACCTCCTCGACACCTACCACGAGGAGCGGCACGAAGTCGGCCGCCGGGTCCTCGCGAACATCCGGGCCCAGGCCCTGCTGCTGCTCGGCGGCCCCGAGGTGGAGCCGCTGCGCACGCTGGTGGTCGAGCTGACCGGCCTGGAGGACGTACGGGCCCACCTGGCCGGGATGATCAGCGGCCTCGACGTGCGCTACCCGGTGCCCGGCCCCGCGCACCCGCTGCTCGGTGCCCGGCTGCCGCACACCGTCGTGCGGTCCGGCGGGCGCCACCTCGGCAGCACCGCCGAACTGCTGCGCGCCCCCGGAGGTCTGCTGCTCGACGTGGGCGGGACCGGCGTACGGGTGCCCGCGGGCTGGGCCGACCGGGTCACCGCGGTCGCGGGCGACGCGGAGCCCGGCTCGCTCCCCGGTGAGCCGGGGGCCGTTCTCGTACGGCCCGACGGCCACGTGGTGTGGGTGGGCCGCTCCGGCGAACGCGACGGCGACGCCGACGGGCTGGCCGAGGCCCTCGGCCGCTGGTTCGGCCCGCCCCGCCTACCGGCCCGCCCCGCGACACCCTGAGCTTTCCCGGTCCGCCGCACACCCACCCACCACCCAGTCTCCAGTGATCTTCACTGCCAGGAAGGACACCCCATGCAAGGCACCGAAGGGACAGCGGCGGACACCGATGTCATCGTCGTCGGCGCCGGCCCGACCGGACTCATGCTCGCGGGCGACCTGCGTCTGGGCGGAGCCCGCGTCGTCGTGATCGAGAAGCTGGCGGAGCCGACCGGGCAGTCCCGTGGCCTGGGCTTCACCGCCCGTGCCATGGAGCTGTTCGACGAGCGCGGGCTGCTGCCCCGGTTCGGGCAGGGCGAGACCCTCGCCACCAGCCCCGTGGGGCACTTCGGCGGGGCCCAGTTCGACTTCACCGTCCTGGAGGACGCCCACTTCGGCGCCCGCGGCATCCCGCAGGGGCAGACCGAGGCCGTGCTGGAGGGCTGGGCCGCCGAACTGGGCACCGACATCCGGCGCGGCTGGGAGTTCGTCTCGCTCGCCGACGGCTTCCTCGACGGGGACCACGTCGAGATCACCGTCCGTACGCCCGGGGGCGAGGAGCAGCGGCTGCGCGCCGCATACCTGGTGGGCGCCGACGGCGGCTCCAGCCTCGTCCGCAAGGCGGCCGGCGTTGAGTTCCCGGGCACCGACGCCACCCAGGGCATGTACCTCGCCGACGTCACCGGCTGCTCCCTGCGGCCGCGGTTCCTCGGCGAGCGCCTGAACAACGGCATGGTGATGGCGGCCCCGCTCGCCGAGGGCGTGGACCGCATCATCGTCTGCCTCGACGGCCGGCCGGCGCACGACCGCGAACGGACCGTCACCTTCGAGGAGGTCGCGGATGCCTGGCAGAGCATCACCGGCGAGGACATCTCGCACGGCGGCGCCGACTGGGTGTCCTCCTTCACCAACGCCACCCGCCAGGCCTCCGAGTACCGGCGCGGCCGGGTGTTCGTGGCCGGCGACGCGGCGCACATCCACCTGCCGGCCGGCGGCCAGGGCCTGAGCACCGGTGTGCAGGACGCGGCCAACCTCGGCTGGAAGCTGGCCGCCGTGGTCCGCGGCGACGCCCCCGCGGAGCTGCTGGACACCTACCACGCCGAGCGGTGGCCGGTCGGCCGCCGCCTGCTCGCCAACACCCGTGCCCAGGGGATCGTCTTCCTCGGCGGCGCGGAGTCGGACCCGCTGCGCGAGCTGTTCGGCGAGCTGGTCCGGTACGACGACGTCAAGCGGCACCTGGCCGGAGCGGTCAGCCACCTCGACATCCGCTACGACCTCGGCTCGGGCGAGGACGCCCACCCGCTGGTCGGCCGCCGTATGCCGCCGCGACTGCTGGTCGGCGCCGCCGGCGAGCAGCGCACCGCGCGACTGCTGCACTCGGGCCGGGCCGTGCTGCTCGACCTCGCCGACGACGCCGGGGCGCGCCGTACGGCAGCGGGCTGGCAGGGCCGCCTCGACGTGCACACCGTGTCCGCCAAGCCGGTCGACGGCCCGGACGCACTGGCCGGCGTCGCCGCCCTGCTGGTCCGTCCCGACGGGTACGTGGCCTGGGCCGGCGAGCCCGCGCAGGGCCTGGAGGCCGCCCTGGAGCGGTGGCTGGGAGCGGCTTCCGCCTGACCCCCTCGGAGCTCCCCTGCCCCGCCGTGTCCGCCCGGCGGGGCAGGGGCTTCTTCGTGCGCGGCCGGGCCGGTCCCTCCCGCACACCGGGGTGCGGCGTCCGGAGGCGGACATGCCGAGAGCCCCGGCTCCGCGACGGGGGGTGACACGGAACCGGGGCAGCTCGGGGGCGGTGCGTCAGACCGCGACGGCCTCGACGATCGAGACGGCGGCGGCCGTCTCCACGACCCGCTCCAGCTTGAAGCCGGCCTTCGCCACCAGCTCCGCGTACTGCGACCGGGTGCGCTCCTTGCCGCCCACGAGCAGCAGCAGCCACAGGTCGACGAGCTTGCCGGAGTGCGGCTCGTCGCCCTCCTCCGGGACCACCATCTCCACCAGCAGCAGCTTGCCGCCCGGCTTGATCGCGGCGCGCACGTTCCGGAGGATCTGCAGGGCCTGCTCCTCCGGCCAGTCGTGCACGATGTGCTTCAGGACGTACGCGTCCGCGCCCGACGGCATCGGGGCGAACAGGTCGCCGTCGGCCAGGGTCACGCGGTCCGCGACGCCCTGCGCCTCCAGGAATTCCGCGGCGCCGTTCACGCCGACGCGCGGGTCCGAGAGGATGCCCTTGGTATCGGGTGCGCCGGCCAGGATGCCGGCCAGCAGCGCGCCGTTGGCCCCACAGAAGTCCAGGACCGTGCCGAACTGCGAGAAGTCGTAGGCGGCCACGACCGGGAAGGTCTCGGTGCCGGACATGTTCCCCATGCCGCCGATGAACACCGCACCGTATTCCGGGTTCTGCATGAGGTACTCGAAGGCACCCATGCCGCGCCGCTTCGGCAGGCTCGGCTCGCCGGTCCGCACCGCCTCCAGGAAACCGTTCCAGTCGTCCCAGTGCGTCGGGTGGCCCATCAGCACGCAGATGTCGCGCATCGTCATGGGGTGATCGGCGCGCAGCGCGTCGGCCATCGGGGTCAGCGCCCAGAGGCCGTCGTCCTGGCGCGTGAACACGCCCTGGGAGGCGAGCAGGCGCAGCACCCGGCCCAGGGCCTCGGCGTGCGCGCCGACCTCCGCGGCCAGGTCCTCGATCGGTCGGGGACCGTCCTGCAGGGCCTCGGCCACGCGCAGTTCGGCGGCGGCGTACAGGGCCTGGGTCACCATCGAACCCATGGCCAGTTCGAGCAGGGCGAACGGGGGCGGGGCCAGCTCCCGGACCTGCTTCTGCAGGTCCGCCCGGGTCTTCTCCGCAGCGCGGATGACTTCGGGGGGCGGCACAGCGGGCATGAGTTTCCTCCATGGCAGAAGAGCGGGAAATCTGTCCCAACCGCCGGAAGGGACCCGTCCCGGCACCCTAGGGAGGGGGAGTGGACCCGCCCTGGAAGCCGACTTGTACGCATCTGGAGCGGGGCGCACCACCCGCGCACCATCCGTGCACCGCCCGTGCACCATCCGTGCACCGCCCGTGCGGCCGCCGGACGGCCGCCGGACGGCCGACCCGGAACGGCTCGGGGCCCGCTCGACACCGGCCGGAGACCGGTTCGTCCGGGACGAAGTACCCGGCATCCTTGGCCCGGCATCGCCTTGCGCACTCCGACGCCCCTGGAGGCCGTCCGTGTCCGTTCGTACCGCGCCCCCCCTTGCCGGAGACCGGACCGGTGTGTGGATCGAGGACGCCCCGGCCGGCGCCGCCCCCGAGCGGGCCACCGCCCCCGCCGAGGTGTAGGCCGTGCGCTTCCTCCACCGGGACGGCACCACCGTCCACCTCTCGTACGCGGCCACCGTGCACCCGGCCGAGACCCTCGACGGTCTCCTCGCCCGGCTGCGTGCGTACGGCGAGCCGGTACGCCGCCGCCTCGGCCTGGAACGCCTCGGCATCGGGCTGTGGCTGTCCGCGGACGCCGTCCGCCACCTCGACGCCGCCCCCCGCGCGCTCGCCGCCCTGCGCCGCGACCTCGACCGGCGGGGCCTGGAGGTCGTGACCCTCGACGGATCCCCGTACCAGGGCCTGTGCGGACGACGGGTCAACTACCGGGTCTACCGACCGGACTGGGCCCAAGTCCAGCGGTACGAGCACACCCTCGCCCTCGCCCGGATACTCGGGGCCCTGCTGCCCGAGGACGCCGCCGAGGGAACGATCTCCACCCTCCCGCTGGCCTGGCGCACCGTCTACGACGACGAGCGCGCCGCCCGCGCCCGGACGGCCCTGGCCGACCTCGGCGGCCGCCTGGACGACCTCGCCGACGCCACCGGCCGCTCGATCCGCATCGCCCTGGAACCCGAACCCGGCTGCGCCGCCGAGACCACCGCCGAGGCCATCGCGCCCCTGCGCGCCATCGGCCACGACCGGATCGGCATCTGCGTCGACACCTGCCACCTGGCCACCTCCTTCGAGGAACCCGGGCCCGCGCTCGCCGCCCTGGCCGCGGCAGGCATCCCGGTGGTCAAGAGCCAGTTGTCGGCCGCCGTCCACGCCGAGCACCCCGACCGCCCCGAAGTCCGTGCGGCCCTCGCCGCCGTCGACGAGCCCCGGTTCCTGCACCAGACCCGCAGCCCCGCCGCCGACGGCCTGCGCGGCACCGACGGCCTCGGCCCCGCCCTGGCCGGCGGCGCCCTGCCCGACGACGGACCCTGGCGCGCCCTGTTCCACGTACCGCTGCACGCGACGCCCGCCGCACCCCTGACCGCCACCCTGCCCGTCCTGAACGAGGCGCTGGCCCACCTGGTCGGCGGCGACCGGGCGCTGACCGGGCACCTGGAAGTGGAGACCGACGCCTGGCAGGCGCTGCCGCCCGGCTTGCGCCCGCGCACCGAGGAGCAGCTCGTCGACGCCATCGCCGCCGAACTCGCCTTCGCCCGCGACCTGCTCACGGGCCACGGCCTGAAGGAGCTGCCGTGACCACCGCCCGCACCGCCCCGGCGACGGTTCCCCCGCACCCCGCGCACCGGCAGTCGCCTCGCGCGGCGTGAGGAACGGACCTCAAGGATCGCTTGAGCGATCCTGCGGTCCCGCTGCACCGCCCTGCGACCCCCCTGGTCTTCTCTGTTGATCAACCGTCTGTATGGAGGAATCGAAAATGGCAAAGAGCGCGATCATCGTGGGCGCTGGGCCGGTCGGTCTGATGCTCGCGGGTGAGCTGCGGCTCGGCGGCGCGGACGTCGTCGTCTACGACAAGCTGCCCGCCCCCAGCGGCGAGTCGCGCGGCCTCGGATTCACCAGCCGTACCGCGGAGGTCCTCGACCAGCGCGGCCTGCTCGACCGGCTCGGCGACATCCGCTGGGGCAAGCAGGGCCACTACGGCGGCATCCGCATCGACTTCTCCCTCCTGGACGAGAGCCACTTCGGCGTCATGGGCCTGGCCCAGTCCGTCACCGAGGACGCGCTCGGCAGCTGGGTCGCCGATCTGGGCGTCGAGGTGCGCCGCGGCTACGAGCTGACCGCCCTGACCGAGACCGAGGACGGCGTGGTCCTCGGCTTCCAGGGCCCCGACGGGTACACCGAGACCACCGGCACGTACGTCGTCGGCTGCGACGGCGGCAAGTCCACCGTGCGCACCCTGGCCGGCATCGACTTCCCCGGCGACGAGGCCACCCGCGGCATGTACCTGGCCGACGTCGTCGGCGCGGACGTGCGCATGCGGCCCATCGGCGAGCGCATCGAGGGCGGCGGCATGGTCCTGTCCGTCACCCTGGAACCGGGTGTCGACCGCATCGTCATCCACGAGGCCGGCGTCCGCCCGCACCACGGCGAGGGCGAACTGGAGTTCTCGGAGCTCGCCGAGGCCTGGCAGCGCCTGACCGGCGAGGACATCCACGGCGCCTCCGCCTCCTGGATGTGCGCCCTGACCAACGCCACCGGCCTGGCCGCCCAGTACCGCAAGGGCCGCGTCTTCCTCGCCGGCGACTCCGCCCACGACCACGCCCCGCTCGGCGCCCAGGGCGTCAGCGTCGGCCTCCAGGACGCCGTCAACCTCGGATGGAAGCTCGCCGCCGTCCTCGCGGAGCGGGCCCCCGAGTCCCTGCTCGACACCTACCACGCCGAGCGCCACCCGATCGGCGAGGAGCTGATGCGCGACGTGCACTCCATGTCGCTGCTGTACCTCGCCGGTGAGGAGATGGAGCCGCTGCGCACCGTCGTACGCGAACTCGTGACCCTGCCCGAGGCCGCCCGGCGGCTCGCGGGCCGTGTCTCCGGCCTGCACATCAAGTACGACGTGGGCGCCGGGGGACACCCCTCCCTGGGACTGCGCCTGGCCCCGCACCGAGCCGTCGAGCGCACCGACGGCAGCCGCACGAAGGTCGCCGAACTCCTGCACGCGGGCCGCGGCGTGCTCATCGTCACGGACGGGGACGGCGGCCCGGCCGAGCTCGCCGCCCGCTGGGCCGACCGCGTGGACGTCGTCACCGGCGCCTGGGCCGACCAGGAGGCCGGCCACCACGACGCCCCGCAGGCCGTGCTGGTCCGCCCCGACGGCTACATCGCCTGGGCGGCGCCGGCGGGCGGCGACCTCGAAGCCGCCCTCACCCGCTGGTTCGGGGCGCCCGCGGCCGTCTGACGGCCCGTCGTTCGACACCCTTGCGCTGCCCCATGCGCGGCAGCTTCGACGTTTGAGGAGTAGGACATGGCAAAGGGCGCGATCATCGTCGGCGCCGGGCCGGTCGGGCTGACGCTCGCCGGTGAACTGAAACTGGGCGGCGTGGACGTCGTCGTCTTCGAGAAGCTCCCCGCGCCCAGCGGCGAGTCCCGCGGCGTGGGCTTCACCCGCCGCGCGGCCGAGGTCTTCGACCAGCGCGGCCTGCTGGAGCGCTTCGGCGACGTCGAATGGGCCCAGGGCCACTTCGGCGGGGTCCACATCGACTTCTCCAAGCTGGACGACAACCACTTCAGCGTCCGCGGCATCCCGCAGTTCCGCACCGAGGAGATACTCGAAGGCTGGCTGACGGAACTGGGCGTCGAGATCCGCCGCGAACACGAGGTGCTCGGCTTCCGGGAGACCGGGGACGGCGTCGTCGTCGAGTACGAGGGCCCGGCCGGCCGCGGCGAGGAGACCGCCCAGTACCTGGTCGGCTGCGACGGGGCACGCAGCATCGTCCGCCGGCTCGCCGGCATCGAGTTCCCCGGCTGGGAGCCCACCCGCGGGATGTACATGGCCGACATCGTCGGGGCGGACGTACGCCAGCGCCCCATCGGCGAGCGCGTGCCCGGCGGCATGGTCATGGCCTTCAACCTGGAGAACGGCGTCCACCGGATCGTCATCCACAACGAGTCGCTGCGCCCGCCGGAGGACAAGAGCGGCCTCACGTTCGAGACCATCGCGGACGCCTGGCAGGACATGACCGGCGAGCACCTGCACGACGCCGAGGTCCGCTGGGTCAGCTCCTTCACCGACACCACCCGCCAGGCCGCCCAGTACCGCAAGGGCCGGATCCTCCTGGCCGGCGACGCCACCCACATCCACATGCCGGCCGGAGCGCAGGGCATGAGCGTCGGCGTGCAGGACGCGGCCAACCTCGGCTGGAAGCTCGCGGCCACCATCAAGGGCTGGGCGCCCGAAGGCCTGCTCGACACCTTCCAGTCCGAGCGGCACCCCGTCGGGGAACTGCTCATGCGCAACACCCGCGCCCAGACCAAGCTCTACCTCTCCGGCGAGGAGATGGAGCCGCTGCGCGCGGTCATGCAGGAACTCGTCCAGGACGTCGCGGTGGCCCGCCACCTGGCCGGCCAGGTCTCCGGCCTCGACGTGCGCTACGACATGGGCTCCGGCAGCCATCCGCGGCTCGGCCTGCGGCTGCGCCCCGACACCCCGCTCAAGCTCACCGACGGCAGCCCCGCCACCGTGCGGGACCTGCTCAAGCCGGCCCGCGGCGTGCTGTTCGTGACCCCCGCGGCGGCCGGCTCCGACGCGCTTCGCGCGACCGCCGGGCGCTGGAGCGACCGGGTGGACACGGTCACCGGTGACTGGGCCGAGGGAGAGGGGTCCGCCCCGGACGCCCCGCATGCGCTGCTGGTGCGCCCCGACGGCCACATCGCCTGGGCCGCCCCCGACGAGGCGGACCTCCAGGAGGCGCTGGAGCGCTGGTTCGGCGCCGCCTGAGGAGTTCCCCCGCCGCCGCGTCCGCGGCGTGCGGGGTCCCGGCGTCCGCCGGATCCGGACCGAGAGCACCCCCGCCCCGCGCGAGGGGTGCTCTCGCACGTCACGGTGCGCCCGTACGCGTTCCCGACGGGCCCGGAGCGCGTCCGAAACCGGTCCAGGACCGCTCTTCCACTCGTATCCGAGCCCTGGTTGAGCGGCGGGACGGACCGTTGGCGGACACCACCCTGACCCCCGGGGAGCAGGCCGGGCCGGCACACCGGCGGGGCCGACGCTGCGGCGCCGCGGTCCAGCCGTCCCCCGTCTCCTGAGCGGAGTGCCTCGTGAGTAGCGGACGTATGGAAGTGTGCCTTGTGGGCGCCGGACCCCGCGGTCTGTCCGTACTGGAACGACTCTGTGCGCAGGAGCGGAAGTCCCCCCGCTGGGACCATCTGACCGTGCACATCGTGGAACCCGACCCACCGGGCTCCGGCCGGGTCTGGCGGTCCTCCCAGTCCCGGCACCTCCTGATGAACACCGTCGCCTGTCAGGTCACGGTCTACACCGACGCCAGTGTGGCCATCGAGGGGCCGCTGGAGGAGGGCCCGAGCCTGTACCAGTGGGCCAAGGCCCTGGGCCCGAGCGCGCTGACGCCCGGAGCGGGCGCGCCGTACGACGACGAGACCCTCGCCGAGGCCCGGGACCTGGGGCCGGACACGTACCCCACCCGTGCCCTGTACGGCCAGTACCTGCACTGGGTGTTCGGCCGCGTGACCGCGAGCGCGGCCGCGCACACCACCATCCGGGTGCACGCCTCGCGCGCCGTGGCCCTGGAGGACGCCGAGCCCGGCGCCGGCCCCGGCGGGGCGCAGACCGTGCTCCTGGAGGACGGCACCCGGCTGACGGGCCTGGGCGCCGTGGTGCTCGCGCAGGGCCACGTACAGGTGCGGCCCACCGACAGGGAGCGGGAGTTCGCCGAATACGCCGCCCGGCACGGGCTGACCTACATCGCACCGAGCAACCCGGCGGACGTCGACCTGTCCGCCATCGCCCCCGGCGAGACGGTCCTGCTGCGCGGCCTGGGCCTGAACTTCTTCGACTACATGGCGCTGTTCACGCACGCCCGGGGCGGGCTGTTCGAGCGCGTCGGCGGCCGCCTCGTGTACCGCCCCTCGGGCCGCGAGCCGCGGCTGTACGCCGGCTCCCGCCGCGGCGTGCCCTACCAGGCGCGCGGCGAGAACGAGAAGGGCGCGCACGGCCGCTGCCAACCGCGCCTGCTGACCACCGATTTCGTGGCGGCGCTGCGCGCCCGGGTACCGGGCGGGGAACCGATCCGCTTCGGCACCGAACTGTGGCCGCTGATCTCCAAGGAAGTGCGCACCGTCTACTACGAGACGCTGCTCGCGCGGCGCACGGAGCCGGCCGCGGTGGCCGCCTTCGCGGAGGCGTTCCTGCGGGCGGCCGACGACGCCGAGCACGCGCTGCTCACCGCCGCCGGCATCGGCGACGACGAACTCTGGGACTGGGACACCGTCGCCCGGCCGTACGGCGAGCAGGTCTTCCGGGACCTGCCCTCCTTCCGCCGCTGGCTGCGCGACTACCTCGACGAGGACGTGCGCCGGGCCCGGGAGGGCAACGTCAGCGGCCCCTTCAAGGCCGCCCTCGACCTGCTGCGGGACCTCCGCAACGAACTGCGCCTGGCGATCGACCACGGCGGCCTCGACGCCGACTCGCACCGCGACGAGCTGGACCGCTGGTACACGCCGCTCAACGCCTTCCTGTCGATCGGTCCGCCGGCCTCCCGCATCGAGGAGATGGCCGCCCTGATCGACGCGGGCGTCCTCGACGTGACCGGTCCGGGGCTGCGGGTGGTCACCGACCCCCTCGACCCTGCGGGCCCGGCCTTCGCCGGAACCTCCGCCGACATGCCCGACCTGCGGGTGCGGGCCACGGTGCTGATCGAGGCCCGGCTGCCGGAGATCGACGTGCGGCGCACCACCGACCCGCTCATGTACCGGCTGCTGAGCACCGGTCAGGCCCGGACCCACCGCATCGCGGGCGCGGACGGCTCGTTCTACGAGACCGGCGGCCTGGCCGTGTCGCAGCGCCCGTACCACCTGCTCCACGGGCAGGGGGTGCCCCACCTCAGGCGGTTCGCGTACGGAGTGCCCACCGAGTCCGTGCACTGGGTGACCGCGGCCGGCATCCGCCCGGGCGTGGGCTCGGTCACCCTGGAGGACTCCGACGCCATCGCGGCGGCGGTGCTGGCACTGCCGGAGCCGCGCCCCGCGCTGCGGCTGCCGGAGGCGCCCGCGGTCGCGGCCGGGCCGGCGCTGTCCGGCAACGCGGGTGCGGGGGCGGTCGCGTGAGCCGGACCGCCGCCCACCAGGTCGGGCCGGACACGGGACTGCTGTCCCCGGTCAGGGCCGGCACCCCCGTCGAGGCCGCCGTCGCCGACGACGCCTGGGTCCAGGCGATGCTCGACGCCGAGGCCGCGCTGGCCCGCGCCCAGGCGCGGTGCGGCACGGTCCCGCCCGCGGCGGCCGCCGTGATCACCGCTGCCGCACGGGCCTCGAACTTCGACACCAGGGAGCTGGCACTGGCCTCGCGGGAGACGGCCAATCCGGTGGTGGCCCTGGTCGCGGCGCTCACCGCCCGGGTCGCGGCCCGCTCGCCGGAGGCCGCCGAGTACGTGCACCGCGGCTCCACCAGCCAGGACGTCTTCGACACCGGAGCGATGCTGGTGGCGACCCGTGCCCTGCGGCTGATCGTCGCGGACCTCAGGGCGGTGGCCGAAGCCCTCGCCGCCCTGGCCGGCGACCACCGGGGAACGGTGATGGCGGGGCGCACCCTCGCGCTGCACGCCGTCCCCACCACCTTCGGGCTGAAGGCGGCGGGCTGGCGCCAGCTGGTCCTGGAATCCGCCGAGCGGCTGGAGCGGCTGGCCGGGGGCGGCCTGCCCGTCTCCCTGGGCGGCGCGGCCGGCACGCTGGCCGGCTACCTCCAGTACGCGGGCGACGGCGCCGACCCGGCGGCCGTCCTGGACGAGCTGGTCGCCGCCTTCGCGGACGAGACCGGGCTGGCCGCACCGGTGCTCCCCTGGCATGCGCTGCGCACCCCGGTCGCCGACCTGGGCGCGGCCCTCGCGCACACCACCGGGGCACTGGGGAAGATCGCCGCCGACGTGCTGGTGCTGGCCCGCACCGAGATCGGTGAGGTGGCCGAGCCGGCGCCGGCCGGGCGGGGCGCCTCCTCGGCGATGCCGCACAAGCGCAACCCGGTGCTCTCGACGCTGATCCGCTCCGCCGCCCTCCAGGTCCCGGCGCTGGCCGCCGTCCTCGCCCAGTGCCTGCCGCACGAGGACGAGCGGTCGGCGGGGGTCTGGCACGCCGAGTGGCAGCCGCTGCGCGAGGCGCTGCGACTGACCGGCGGGGCCGCGCACACCGCCGTGGAGCTGGTCCGCGGGCTCACCGTCCACACCGAGCGGATGGCGGTCAACCTGAAGGCCACCGGCGGGCAGCTCGTCTCGGAGAGGGTCTGTGCCGTGCTCGCCCCGAGGCTGGGCAAGGCGGCCGCGAAGGAACTGCTCACGCGGGCATCGCTGCGGTCGGCCGAAACGGGCCGCCCGCTGGCCGACGTACTGGCGGAATCGGATGCCCTACGGGGGGTGTTCACGCACGCGGAGCTGACCGTGCTGCTCGACCCGGCCGGTTACACCGGTGCGGCCGGGCCTCTGGTCGACCGGGCACTGGCCGACCGGGCACTGGCCGACCGGGCACCGGTCGAGCGGGCACGGGTCGAGCGGGCACCGGTCGAGCGGGCACCGGCGGCCTCGCCGCCGGGGCATGAGAGGGCGGCCCGTACCGCCTGCGTGTTCTGAGGACGGGCGCGGCGCCGGACGGACCCCGGCGCCGGACGCATCCCGGCGCCGGACGCATCCCGGCGTCCGAAGGTGCCGCGGCGTCCGAGGGTGCCGCGGCGTCAGACGGAGCCGAGGCGGAAGCCGACGCCGCGGACGGTGAGGATCCAGCCGGGGTCGCCCAGCTTGCCGCGGACACTGCTGACGTGGGTGTCCACGGTCCGGCGCGACCAGGAGTCGCCCCACACCTGCTGGAGCAGATGCCTGCGCGGGACGACCGTGTTGGGATGCTGCGCCAGCAGGCACAGCAGGTCGAACTCCTTGCGCGTGAGCACGACCGGCACGCCGTCGACGGTCACCTCACGGGAGCCGACCTCGATGCGCAGCCGGCCGTGCCGGATCTCCTGGGCCGGGCCCGCGTCGGCCGCCGGCTGCCACTGCGTGCGGCGCATGACGGCCTCGATCCGGGCCATCAGCTCGCGGATCCCGAAAGGTCTGGTGACGTAGTCGTCCGCGCCCGCCTGGAGTCCGAGCACGCAGTCGATCTCGGACTCGCGGGAGGTGACGATGATGAGCGGCACCCGGCTGACCGAGCGGATCGCCCGGCACACCTCCAGCCCGTCCAGGTCCGGCAGTTCGAGGTCGAGCAGGACGAGGTCGGCGCTGCCGTAGGTCTGCAGGGCCGCGCCGCCGAGGGCCGCCCTGGCACAGGTGTGGCCGTGCCGGCGCAGCTGGTGCGACAGCCCGTCCCCGGTGTCGGCGCCCACGACCAGGATGCGCCGCCCGAGGACCGAGGGCGCCTGCCGGGGGGCGGCCCCGCCCAGCCCGTCGCGGGGCGACACCTGACCGGGGGCGCCCGATCCGGGCACGCCCTGGAGGGGGCCCCGCTGGGCAGGGGGCCACGCGGCAGGGGTTACGGGGCGCGGCGGCCGCGTCTCCCGCACCAGCGCGCGGGCCCGCGCCCCCTCGTGCTCGGGGTGCGGAGCGGACGTCTGGTGCTCCGGCAGTCCCTGCGCCTGAACCTGACTCATGCCGCCCCCGGGGGTCGTGGCGGGACCGACCGGGTCGGCCGACTCCCGCGCCGATGCTAGGGGTGGGCGGTCGAATTCCGCTGCAGCGCCGGTGCAGGGTCCGCCCGGCCGCCCGCCGGTCCTCGCGCCGCCGGATCCCCCTTCACCGAGAACACCTCGGTGGTGGCGTGGTTCGGGTCGCCGGCCCGCAGGTGCATCTCACCCACCCCGGGCAGCATGACCACGGAGGCCACCGTCCTCTCCAGGCTGTAGATCCCGTGGTCGGCGATGCACACCGGCGGCCGGGACAGCACCGAGAAGTGCCTCTCCACCTCGGCCACCGGGCCGATGCGGGTCAGTCCCTTCGCCACGGACTCCAGCCGCGCATCGGAGTTGACTCGGTCGGGCGCCGACTGCCGGTCGAGCGGGGCGAAGTCCGCGTGCAGGAAGTGGTTGGTGTGCACGGCCTCCCGCGAGGCGGGCTCGGTCACCCGGACCTCGGTCCCGCACACCTCCGCGTACACCGCGCGCCGCCGGTCGCACAGCATCAGGTTCCGCGAGCTGGACAGGGTGAGACCGGCCAGCACCTCCAGGGCCTCGTCCACGCTTCCGGCACCGTCCAGCAGGTGACGGATGGCCAGGTAGGGGGTGAGGCCCGGCCGCCACCGGCCGTCGGTCGTCAGGTTCACCCCGATGGCCAGCCCGTCGCTGTTCATGCCCAGGTAGCCGAGCATGCCCGCGAAGCTGAGCACCGTCACCCGCCGGGACCCGCCCGTCCGGGCCAGCGACAGCACGGCGATGTGGCTGTCGACGTACGCGTTGAGGTCCACCGTCTGCGCCAGTACCGGTCGGCCCGACGGCCAGGTGCGCGCGTACCCCGTGCAGTCCCCGGCGCTCGGCATGCCGGTGTAGCCCATCACCTCGCGGCGCAACTGCAGCAGCCACGCCTCGTCCTCGGAGATCCCGGCCCCCGCCGCCAGCCCCTCCACCTCGGCGGCCAGGTCCGGGACCGCCGCCGCGATCTCCGACCGGTAGGCGGAGATCGACGGCCGCAGCCCCGTGAGCGTCAGCGGCCCGTCGGCCAGGTGGTCGAGCCGTGCCAGGCCGTCGCCGAGGAAGGCGCGCAGCGGGCCGGCGAGCGCCTCCCCGTGGGCGCGGCCCAGTTCGAAGGGGGTGCCGACGGCCTGGACGTACGCGACGCTCATGCGGCGGCAGCCGCCTTCTTCGGGCCCTGGGAGAGGGCGTCCCGCACCTGCGGCCACTCGCCGCGCAGGATGCTGTAGAAGACCGCGTCGCGGCGGCGTCCACCCGGCATGTAGTTGAAGGAGCGCAGCGTGCCCTCCTCGGTGGCGCCGATGTTGCGCAGGCCCCGGCGGGCCTGGACGTTGAGCTCGTCCGTCTTGAACTCCACCCGCTCCGCCTCCAGCGTCTCGAAGGAGTGCTGGAGCAGCAGCTGCTTCGCCCAGTGGTTGATGCCCCGGCCGCGGAAGTCGTGGCCCAGCCAGGAGGCCCCGATCTCCAGCCGGCGGTCCTTCTCGGCGAAGCTCAGCAGGCTCATGCTGCCCGCGACCCGGCCGCTCTGCTTGTCCCTGATCACGTAGACGGCGCGGCGGCCGGCGGCGTGCTCGGCGAGGTTCGAGGCGAAGAACGTCTCGAAGTCGGCCTCGTCGCCGACGACGACCGTGAAGTAGCGCCAGATGTCGGGGTCCATGGCCACGGCGCGGATGCCCTCGCGGTCGGCCTCGCAGAGCGGGGTCAACAGGACGTGGTCGTTCTCCAGGCGGGTGGCGGCGTTTTCGGCCCAGTTCATGTTCTGACTCCGGTGATGGTGTGGGATGGGGAGGCGGGGGGAGTGCGGTCGCCGGGCTGCTCAGCCCGCCTGCTCGCGCAGCTCCTCCAGCCGGTCGTGGACGACGTGGTGGTTGACGAGGAAGTCCTCGGGGCTGCGGGGAGCCGTCTCGATGCCTTCCGCGCGCAGCGCGTCGGCGAAGTTCTCGCCCTGCTCGGCGGTGCGCCGGGCCGCTGCCTGGACGGCGCGGTAGGCCTCCTCCCGTTCCACGCCCCGCTCCAGAAGCTCCACCAGCACGGAGGAGCTCCATACGAGGCCGCCGGTGTGGTCGATGGCGGACCGCATCCGCGCCGTGTCCACGCGCAGGTTCTCGACCATGTCCGCGGCCTTGGTGACCTGGAAGTGGGCGACGGTCAGCGCGTCGGGCAGCACGACCTTCTCCACCGCCTGGTGGGCGATGTCCCGCTCGTGCCACAGCGCGACGTCTTCCAGGACCGTCGTGGCGTACCCGCGCAGCAGCCGGGCCAGGCCCACCAGCATCTCGCTTCCCGAAGGGTTGGCCTTGTGGGGCATGGCGCTCGAACCCTGGTAGGCGGAGCTGCGGCGCTCCTCGACCTCGCGGACCTCGGTGCGCTGGAGCAGCCGGAACTCCAGGGCGATCTGCTCGACGCAGGCGCCGAGCAGGGCGACGGCCTGGATGAGCTGGGCGTGCCGGTCGCGGGCGACGACCTGGCTCGGGCAGGGCTCGATGCCCAGGCCCAGCTCCTGGCAGACGTGGAGCTCGACGGCCGGGTCGATGAGCGCGTACGTGCCGACGGAGCCCGAGACGGTGCCCACGGCGACGGCCTCCCGGGCGGCCTCCAGGCGGGCCAGCGAACGGTCGATGGCGAAGGCGAAGCCGGCGAGCTTGTGTCCGAAGGTGGTGGGCTCGGCGTGGATGCCGTGGGTGCGGCCCACGGTCGGGGTGTCCCAGTGCTCGGCGGCCCGGTCGGTGAGGACCTTGCGAAGCCGCTTCACGGCGCCGATCAGCACGTCCGAGGCCCGGGCCAGGATGTGTCCGAGGGCGGTGTCCACCAGGTCGTAGCTGGTCATGCCGACGTGCACCCAGCGGGCCGAGGACTCGGGCATGTCCTCGCAGTAGGCGGCCAGGAAGGAGAGCACCTCGTGGTCGCGCTGCCGCTGGATCTCGATGACCTTCTCCGGCGTCGGGACGGACGCCCGGCGCATGTCGTCGAGCACTTCGGCGGGCACGCGGCCCAGCTTGACCTGTGCCTCGGTGGCGAGGATCTCCACGCGTACGTAGGTTTCGTAGCGGAACTCGTCCGAGAGGAGCGCGGCCATCTCGGGGAGCGTGAAACGAGGGATCATCAGGGGCCTTCGTCGGGGTGGGGAACGGTGGGACACGGGCGGGCCGGCCGGTGGGGGACGGGTGCCCGGCGGACGGCGGCGCGGACGCGGTCGTCGTGACGGGGCAGCGCCGCCCGGGGTCAGAAGGCCGCGAAGTACTCGCGCTGCTCCCACTCGGTGACCTGGCCCGGCACCGGGGACGCACCCAGCGCCCAGGCCTCGTAGCGGCGCACCTCGCTCTCCTTCAGCTTGGCGAGGACGGCGGTCAGCGGGTCACCGAGCAGCCGGGCCGCACGCCCCGCGCGGAAGGCCTCCAGGGCCTCGCGCAGGGACTGCGGGACGGTGTCCGAGCCCTCGCGGGGCCCGTCGGCGGCGCCCCCGGCGGGCCCGTCGAAGGCCTCCAGGCCCTCAAGGCCGGCGAACAGCTGGGCGGCGATGTTCAGGTACGGGTTCGCGCTCGGCTCGCCGATGCGGTTCTCGATGTGCGCCCCCGCCCCCGCACCGACCACGCGCAGCATGGCCGTGCGCGACTCCAGGCTCAGGCCCACCCGGGTCGGGGACAGGGCGTGCTGCGTGCCCAGGCGCTGGTAGCCGTTGACCGTGGGCACCGACAGCAGGAACAGGTCGCGCAGCCAGTCCTGCAGGCCCTGGGCGTACGCCTTGCTCGTGGGGGAGAGCCCCACCGAGAGCCCCTCGGCGCTGAACACGTTGCGGCCGGTGGCGGTCTCCAGGACGGACTGGTTCAGGTGCCAGCCGCTCGGGTCCGCCCCGGCGATCGCCGGCTGCGACATGAACGAGGCGTGCAGGCCCCGGGCCGCGCACCAGCGCTTGGTGAAGACCCGGAAGAACAGCATCGCGTCCGCCGTGTCCAGCGCCGACATGGGGTCGAACGTGGTCTCCACCTGCCCGGGGCCCATCTCGTGCTCCATCGACCGCACCGGCAGCCCCAGACCGAGCAGCGCGAGCGCCAGCGGGTCGGTGACCGGGGCGACCGTGTCGTAGGCGGCGTCCAGGTTGAACTGGTAGCCCGCGTTCATCGCGGCCACCCTCGGGGCCGGGCCCTGCAGGCCGAAGCCGTTGCCCTCGTTGCCCGGCTCCTCGTCCAGGCGGCGCGCCAGGTACCACTCGACCTCCAGGCCGAGCACGGGCGTCAGTCCGCGGCCGGCGTACCGCTCCAGTACCCGGTGCAGCACGTGCCGCGAGGACAGCGGGTGGGGGCGGCCGTCGCGCAGGTACTCGTCGCCGATCACCCAGGCCGTGCGCGGCCCCTCGCCGGGCAGCACCAGGAAGGTCAGCGGGTCCGGCACCAGCACGAAGTTGCCCAGGCCGGCGATCTCGTCGACGCCGGTGCCGTGTTCGCCCCGGTAGTCCACCGCGGTGGTGCAGGCGGTGTCCTTCAGGAACGGGCCGGGGCTGTAGTTCATGCCGTTGCGCAGCACCCCGCGGAAGGTGCGGGCGGTCAGGGTCTTGGAGCGCACCAGGCCGTGCGGGTCGCCCCACACCAGACGGACGAGGTCGATTCCGTCCAGCCCCGCCTCGATGCGCTCGGCGGCCGCCAGCCGGGCGTCGTCCCACAGCCCGTGTGCCGCGACGAACGCGTGGCTCCCGACGCTGCCCTCGACGGCGGGGGCCGACCATGACCTGGAATACATGACGGGGAGCGTCCTTTCGGGAAGGCCGACAGGGGGCGTCAGGAGGCGGAGCGGGTTGTCGGGGGCCGGCCCGTCGGCACCCGGGGACGCCCCGGGGATGCACCGGGGACGCAGGCGGCCCGCGGGCGCGCCTAGGCGACCCGGGGCCGGACCGGCTCCGGGACGGCCACCGCCTCGGCCGGGGTGCCGGTGACGGACGTCCAGTGCCAGGCCGAGTCGAAGGCCGTCACCGCGGCCTGCTCCCCCTGCTCGGCGAGTACGGCCGCCTGCTGCGTCATCCGGGCGATGAAGGCCGCCACCTGGTGCGCCGCGAGCATCTCCTGCTCGGTGTACGGCTCGCCGTCGGCGCGGACGATGCGCAGGTCCATGAACCCGTTGAAGGGCCGGCCGCACACCTCGACCGGCTGGGGGCTGCGGATGGTGAAGCGCACCATGTTGTTGACGTGCCCGTGGTGGTGCTGGTCGGAGAAGTGGGCGATGTCGGGGATGGTGGGCGGCACGAAGTGGTCCCGCTCCAGGACCTTCTGGGTCCGCGGCAGGTTGCCCGCGATGAAGTGCCAGGAGTTGTACTGCATGCGGGAGGACATCGCCCAGGCGGTGTCGGCGAGCGTGGCGAGCGAGTCGCCGTAGTGCCGCCGGGCCTCCTGCGCGGGAACCACGCAGCAGAAGAAGTCCGTGATGCCCCAGGAGCTGATCTCGTCCCAGGCCTCCGCGCGCAGCGCGCGGACCAGCTCCGGCAGCGACCGGATGCCCCGGCTCATCGAGAAGTCGGCCTCGAACGCGGCGGTGGTGGCGGCGACCGCCTCGTACACGACCGCCTCCAGCCCGGTGCCGAACCCGCCGTACGGCCGGGCCAGCCAGGCCGGCTCGGTGCCGTCGTCGAGCCGCAGCTCGGCCAGCCGGTCGCCGGCCACGGGCAGGGTGGCGCGCAGGTGGTCGGTGACCTGCCGGTCCCGGTCCGCGGCGACCTCGCCGTACGGGGCCGCGACCTTCTCCACCTTGTGGATCAGGGCGCCGTGGATCTCGCGGTACAGCTGGGCGGTGCGGGTCACCTCGGGGCGGTGCGCGCCGAGCGCCGCGGCCAGGGCCATCAGCGCGTCGATGCCGGCGTCGGGACCGGCCGCGGGGATCCGCTCCCCGCCCAGGGCCGCGTTGTAGTTGCGGCGGGTGTGCTCCAGCAGCCGGCTCACGTTGTCCGGGGTGAGCTGCGAGCCGTTGGCCTCTTCGATGCGGCCGTACCCGGCCGAGCGGATGAGCAGGCTGATGCCCACGACCAGCAGGGCGTCGTGGTCCGACCACAGGTCCAGCGGCAGGCCGGACAGGCTGGCGAACACGCAGTCCGGGTGGCCCGGCCACAGCGTCTTGCCCACGACCGTGTTGGTGTCGCGGAAGTTCGTGTACTGCTTGTCCTCGATGTAGAGCATGAACGGGGCGGTGCGCTGAGCGCCCTCGGTCAGCTGCGCCAGCAGCGCCTCGCGCCCCTCGCTGCCCTGCTCCTCCAGCCAGCGGCGGCTGTCGGCCGTGTAGCGGTCGAACCGCTCCCGAGCCGTCGTCACCTCGCGCCGGTACTCGTCCAGGTGCCGCTGGGTCCACGGAACCCGCAGCACGCCGGCGACCAGCGTGTGCTGCTTGGCGAGCGGCTGCTGGGAGGGGACGCGGACGACGACCCGGCCGCCGGTGGTCAGACCGAGTTCCCCGAGGAACACGGTGGGCTCGGCGTGTTCCGGCCCGGTGGAGCCGGCGACCGCCCCGGCGGATCGCCGGGTGTCCGCGGACAGGCCGGCGACGACCTTCAGCGCGGCGGCGTCCGCGGTGCGCAAGCCGCCCGCCTGGACCTCCGCGGGCACGTGTCCGTCGAGCGTGAGCAGGATGTCCAGGGCCGCGCGCATGCCGGGGGCGGCCGAGGCCTTGTGCCACACCCGGGCCAGCAGCCCGGGGAACCCGGCGTCCTCCTCGCGCACCCGGTCCGGCTTGGGCGTGGCGCCGGCCGCCAGGCCCAGGCGGCTGGGCCGACGGCTCTGGCGCTTGCGGGCGTTGGCGGCTCTGCGGGAGCCCTCGCGGTCTACGGGCGCTGTCATGCGGCACCTTCCCCGGTGAGTGCGATGTGGCTCCACATCGCGTCGTCGGTGGGCGTCCAGTCCTCGTCGACGTAGATGCAGTCGACCGGGCACTCCAGGACGCAACGGGGGCAGCCCGAGCACAGCTCAGGGATGATCACGACGTCGAGCCCGCGGTCGAAGATCGCGCCGAACTCTTCGGGACAGCTGCGCAGGCAGGTGTCGCAGGTGATGCACTCGGACGTCTCGATGCGCCGCGGGGGCTTGGTCCAGTTGTCGGCGCGGCTGCGCGTGACGATCCGCAGGTCACGCCCGGGCCGCACATCTGACGAAGCGTTGTTTTCCACGGGCATGGACCCCTTAGACGTCGTGTCGACGAAGGTTCGAACGGACGCTCCGAGCATCCGGGGTTCCTCTGGACCGACTCCTGAACCCTGGTCGGGGCCTGCTGGAGCGCTACGTCCGGCCGGGCGGCCGCGCCGCCCGGCGCCGGGGAGGCGATCGGGAGGCGACCGCACCGGACGGGTTCCTGGAACCGGCGGCTCCGGATCGCTAGCGGCACTCGAGCTGAGCGCGATGTGCACGCGTCAGGCTGCTGACCGGCCTACACGCGGTGAGGTGCGTATGGATACGGCAGTAGAAAGGGCCATCGGGTTCATCCGGGAGCACTACGGTGAGCCTCTGGCCCTTGCACGGATCGCGGAAAGCGCCCTGCTCAGCCGGTTCTATTTCACGCGGCTGTTCAAAGAGGAGACCGGGCTCACCCCGGGCAGGTTCCTGGCCGCGGTCCGCATCCACGAGGCCAAACGGCTGATCGAGCAGACCTCGACGAGCATCACCGAGGTGTCCTACGCGGTCGGATACAACAGTGTCGGCTCGTTCACGAACTACTTCACGGCCAGCGTCGGAGTGTCCCCCAGCCGGTTCCGCCGGCTCGCGCGCGAGGGAGGAGCCGGCCTGCCGGTGACGGAGCCCGGCCCGTGGCCGGGCCGGGGCACGGTCGGCGGAACCGTCGGCCTGCCCGGGGGACACGGGAACGCACGCGTGTTCCTGGGCGCCTTCGCCACGCCCGTCGTCCAGCACCCGTGCGTCGCCGCGGCCGTCTTCGACGTACCGAGCGGCCGGCCGTCCTGCTACTCCCTGACGGACGTCCCCGAGGGGAGCTGGCACCTGCTCGCGGTGGCGGTCGCCGACGGCCCCGGCCCCGACGGTGCGGCCCTGCGGACATCGCTCGTCGGGGGGCGCGGCATGCTTCCCGTGACGGTGACCGCAGACGGCGTCACGAGCGCGGCGGTGCGGCTGCGCCCGGGCCGGCCGACGGACGCGCCGGTCCTGCTGGCGCTGCCCGAGCTCGTGCCCCCGGCCGTCTTCGTGCCGCCCCCCGGGTGTCCGTCCACCACCCCGCTCCAGGGCGCCGACGGCCGCTTCCAGGCCGCGGGGCGCCTGCGGCTGGTGTCCGCGGCGCCGGTGCCGTGACGGGCGTGCCCGCAGTTCAGGGCATCATGTCCTGCTTGGTCTTCAGCCCCTCGGCGAGCAGGCTCCATTCCCTGCCGATGCGCTCGGCGATCGGGGCGATGACTCCGAGCCAGTGGGCCGGTACCGCGTCGATCAGCTCCCGCCAGCCGTCGTCCGGCTCGGCGGCGTGCAGCTGCATCCAGCGCAGGAACTCCCGGCCGCCCGCGGTGTAACGGATGGTGGGATCGGTGGCCATCTTCGCCGCCACCGCCGCCCAGGCCGGAATCTCGTCGGTACGGTTCCTGCGCTGAGGCGCGCCGCTGGTGCCCGGTGCCACCCGCAGGGGCACCGGGGCCGCGCCGCCGGGATCCGCGGAGGCGGGCCGCGACGGTTCCCCGGCCGCCGGTACGGACCTCACGGGTGGGACGGAGCGGGCGGAGGGAACGGACCGCAGGGGCTGCGGCGCCGCGTCGGGTGTCCGGCAGCCGCTGCGCTCGGGGCTTTCCCCGCGCCGCAGCCGGGCGCTCACGTCGTGGACCGTGCCGAGCGACACGTCGGTCTCCCGGGCGACCTGACGGAGCGGGGCGTGCGGGTGCGCGGCGATGTACTCGGCGGCCCGCCGCCGGCCCTCGCCCGGGCCCACCGGACGCCGCCTGCCGTCCCGGCCGATGCGCTTGCCGTCGAGCGGTGTTCCCTCACCCGGCGTCTCGCGCAGCGACGCGATCGTCTTCGCGCTCAGCCCGGTGATGCGGGCGACTGCCCGGTCGGACCAGTCCGGGTGGGAACCCAGGACGCGCCGGGCTCCGGACACGCGGTCCGCCTTCGACAGGGGCAGTCCGTGCGAGCCGTTCGCCTGCATGGCGATGACGAGCGCCTCGGAGTTCGAGCAGTCGACGAAGCGCGCCTTGATGCTGCTGTCGCCGCGCAGCCTGGCCACTTCCATCCGGTGCAGGCCGTCGATGATGCGGTAGCCGTCGATCTGGACCAGGACGGGCGGCAGTTCCGCCGAGCCGGCCGCCTCGGCCAGAAGCCGGACGTGCGCGGCGTCGGTGCCGCTCCGGCGCAGGGGTACGCCCGCCGACAGGGAGCTGACGAGGACGTCGCGGGCGGGGAGCCGCTCGAGGTTCTTCGGGTCGAATTCGCTGCGGGCCGCTTCGTCGGCGCTCTCCGTTCTGACGGAGGAGCCGAACGCGTTCGTGATCAAGATGGCTTGCGCGCTGCTCTGAGCCATTCCTTGACTTCCTCTCTGCTGCCGCTGCCGACGAGCGTCGCAGGAGGGGCTCTAGCCGCAGTCGAGGGGAGATCGACTTCTCGTGGAAAAGCAGGACAGCGGGTGCCCGCCGATCCGGCCGAAATGCGGGGGACGAAGGGGTCCCCGTCCGTGGTATCAGGAGAGTGATTCCGTTCAGTAGCCGCCGTCCTGCCGGGCTGTGAACGATGGCCGCCGCTTTACGCGGACGGCTATTTTATTGCCGTGGCGACCCTCCGCGGAAGCGGTCGTCCCATCTGCCTCATTTCCGCAGTTGAACCCGGAAACCCGTGAAGGTGGTTATGAAATCATTCGTGAATGGTTCGGCGAGCACGGGGCGGCCGGTGATCGGGATCTGTGCGCGGACCGCGCCGGTCACCTTCCAGGGCGACGACATGGTCGTCAGCTTCGCGCTCCAGGCACATCTGGGCTTCCTGGCCGCCGCGGGCTGCACGCCCCTGCTGCTTCCGCTGCTGCCCGGCGTCGAGGCCATGGCGGACCGGATCGACGGCCTGCTGATCCCGGGCGGCCCCGATGTGGACCCGGCGCTGTACGGCGAGGACCCGCACCCCGGCACCCGGGCGATGACCCCGGACGCCGACCGCGCCGAGCTGGCCCTGATCCGGGCGGCACTTGACGCCGAGCTCCCCGTACTGGCCGTCTGCCGCGGCATGCAGTTGCTCAACGTGCTGCACGGAGGCACGCTGCACCAGCACCTGCCCGAGGTCACGGGCCACGACGGCCACTGCCCGAACACGCCGTCCTTCACCCTCGGCCCGAACCCGTTGAAGCTGGAGCCGGGCAGCCGGATCGCCGGCGTCCTCGACGAGGACGCGCCGGTGGCGGCCTGCCACCACCACCAGGCCGTCAACCGGCTCGGCGCCGGCCTCACCGCCACCGGCTGGGCCGAGGACGGCACCGTCGAGGCCATCGAAGTCGCGGATCGCCCCTTCGTCGTGGGCGTGCAATGGGAAGCGGGATTCACACCCGACCAACGACTCCATCACGCACTCGTGCGGGCCGCCGCGCGCGCGTGAATAGGCCGTAGCCGAATTTCCCAAGATTCCAGCCTCTCAGGATTTCCGTTTCCCGGGATCGGCGCTGCATCAGCCCTGGATGGCAGATTCGGCCATGATCATTCCTGAGGGGCTGGGGTGTATGCCTGAATTATGGGCAAATTTTCGGAACGAAGGCCGGTGTTTCCTGCTGGCTCCAGCCGATTTCGAGCCGATTCAAAGACCCCGTTGCCACGCTGTGAGCGCCGTGCATTCAGAAGGGGTATTCATGAAAAAGCTCGCACTGGTCACTGCGGTGATCGTGACAGGCCTGTCGGTTCAGGCCGTCGCTCCCGTGGCGGTGGCCGAGGAGGCTGCCGCGCCGGCCGTCGCAACGATCGCCTGGTCGCCGTGTCCCGACCCCGACCCGAACCTCGGCGCACTGCTCAAGGGCCTGGAGTGCGGCACGGTGGAGGTCCCGCTGGACTACGCCCAGCCCGGCGGCCAGAAGATCAAACTGGCGCTGACCCGCGCCAAGCACACCGTCGCCGAGGACCAGTACAAGGGCGTCGTGCTGCTGCACCGCGGCCAGTGGCCCGGTCCGATCAGCCGCGACATGCCGACCCGGTACGCCAAGGGCACGAGCGGGCTGGCGAAGGACGTCGGCCCCGCCTACGACTGGATCGGCATGGACCCGCGCGGTGTCGGGGCCAGCGAGCCCTCGATCGTGTGCGACACGTCGTACATCAACCCGCTGCTGCCCGACCCCGTGCCGAAGACGGCTGCGGACGAGCAGGCATCGGTGGCCCGTGCCCAGGCGTACGCGAAGAGCTGCGGCGACAAGTACGGCGACACGCTCAAGCACTTCACCACCAAGGACTCCGCGCGCGACCTCGACCAGATACGGATCGCGCTGGGCCAGGAGCAGATCAGCTACTACGGCATCGACTGGGGCGCCTACCTCGGCTCGGTCTACGCGTCGGCCTACCCGACCCGTGTGAAGCGCATGGTGCTCGACAGCGTGCCCAGCCCCAGCGGCGTCGGCTACCAGAACCAGATGGCCAAGAACTTCACGGCCGAGCACAGCGGCGGGCTCTTCTTCGCCTGGGTCGCCAAGTACGATTCCGTCTACCACCTGGGTACGACCGCGGAAGCGGTCGAGGAGAAGTACAACGAGGCCCTGGACACCCTCCGTGCGACGCCCGTCGACGGCAAGATCGGACCGGGCGAGTGGACGAACGTCTTCGAGCAGGTCGTCTACCGCAGCTGGACGTGGGTGAGCCGCGCGAAGATCCTCTCCGACTTCGTGGTCCGCGGTGATGCGACGGCGCTGCGCGCCGACTCCCCGACCCCGGGCTTCCCGCAGCAGAACCGCGTCGCGATGACCAGCGCGGTCAACTGCTCCGAAGGCCCGTGGCCGAAGAACTGGAACGTCTGGAGCGCCACTCTGGCCGGCCAGTACGCCGCCGGGAACAAGCTCCTGACCTGGAACAACGCCTGGTACAGCGCGCCGTGCGCCTTCTGGCCGGTGCAGTCGCAGGCCCCGGCGCAGGTCGGCAGCAGCAGCGTCAACATCCTGCTGGTGCAGCCGCAGTACGACCCCTCGCACGGGATGTTCGGCGCCCTCGACATGCGCCTGCGGTTCCCCAACTCCCGTCTCGTCGTGGAGCTGGGCGGCCACAACCTCGGCTCGACGCTGACGGCCAACAACAACGCCTGCCTCAACGCCTACGCCAGTGACTACTTCCGGGACGGCACCCGTCCCACCTCGTGGTGGGGCATCGACGCCACCTGCCAGGCGGCCGCTGATCCGGTGCCGCCGACCGCCTGACCCTCCGTCGAGCGGGCCCCGCACGGTTTCCCGTGCGGGGCCCGCTGCGTTTCCTCAGTGCGTCGCGGACACCGGCCGGTGCGCGTCGGCCTGCTCGTCCGGCTCGGCCTGCTCCTCCTGCTCCTCCTGCTCGGCCTGCTTGCCGGCCTTCGCCCGCCAGGCCCGCCGGGTGTCCCCGGTCGAGGCGGTGACCAGGACCGTGATGCCGGCGACCACGAAGGCCGCGGGCAGCGGACCGGCGAGGTCGCACAGCGCGCCCATGACGAGGATGGACACCGCCACGCCCGAGGGCAGCAGCGTGGCCCGCAGCGTCACCACCGACGGGAGTTCCTCGTCGGATGCCGAGGCCAGCAGCCGGTTGTTGTGATGGACGAACGCCACCTCGAAGAGCACCAGGAACAGGGCGTACAGCGCGATCGTCGGCACCGTCCGGCCGATCGCCACCGCCGCCAGCAGGGGCGCCATGGGCAGCAGCACCCAGGTGGTCGAGGGCACGTGTGAGAGGTACCGCTGGACCGGCAGGGCGGCGAGCGAGCCGGCGAAGACGGCGACCGCCGACACCGCGACGAACACGCCCACCAGCCGGGTTCCGCCGCCCAGCAGGCTGAGCGGGATCACGGTGACGGCCACCGTGTGGAAGCCCTGCCAGAACGCCACCAGGAGGAAGCGGCCGAAGAGCCGGCGCAGCACGGGGTCCTGGACGCGCAGGCTCGCGCCGGTCTTGGCGGCCGCGCCGTCCCCGGCGGCGGCCACGGCTCCGGCGGGGGACGACGGCAGGGCCCAGGCGAGGATCGCCGAGAGCGCCAGCGTGGCCGCGTTCACCGCGATCAGACCCCGCAGCGACAGGACCGAAGAGGCCGGGCCCGCCAGCGCCGCCCCGACGCTGACCCCGGTCAACTTGCAGATCTCCGCTACGGTGTTGGCGTGGTCGAGCCGCTGCGACGGGATCACGTTGCGCAGGAGGACCGAGGTGGCCGAGCGGGTGACCGCTTCGAAGAACCCGCGGACGACCACGACGGAGGCGGCCACCACCAGGAGCGCCCGGTCCGGTGCCAGGAGCGCGGCCGCGGTCACCAGCAGGCCCGCCGCCTCGGCCAGCCGGACGAGGGCTTCCGGGGCACGCTTGCTGAGCAGCCGGTTGAGCGGAGCGGCCAGCAGCAGCGCGGGCAACCACGGCGCGCTGAGCACGGCTCCCGCGAGCAGCCCCGAGCCGGTGGTCGACCCCACGTGCGTGGACAGGGCCACGAGGACCAGGAAATTGCCGCACGTATTGACGAACAGCAATATCGGCGTGATATGCGGCGAGCGAACGCTCGCGAAATAAGATGTCATCAGCTCACCCTTCCAGGATCGGAGGATGGCAGAGCTGAACGGATTTCGGCGAGCGATGGGCCTGTCTATGTTGAACTCATGACAGCAGCCGATCAGAGCACCCGAACCAGCCGGCCCAGCCGGATAAATCAGAGCGATCAGAGCGATCGGAACAGCCCGTGCGTCGTGATGGTCGACGCCTACGCCGCGGCCCGTTCACTCGTTCTTGAATTCCTGAAGCAGGGATGTTCCGTCGTCCGCCTCCAGAGCACGCGTGACGTGCCGTTCGTGTATCTCAAGGCACCGCACGTCCCGGACGACTTCATCGCCGACATCGTCCACGACGGAGATGTCGAGGCCACGGCCGACGCCGTCGCGGCGTTCTCGCCGATCGCGGTGATCTCGGGAGGCGAGATCGGAGTGGAACTCGCCGACCTGCTCGCGCAGCGGCTCGGCCTCCCGGGCAACGGCACCGCCCTCAGCACCGCGCGGCGCGACAAGCACCTCATGATCGAGACCGTGCGCGCGGCCGGGCTCCGCGCGGCCCGCCAGCTGCGGGCCACCGATGCGGACGAGCTCGCCGCCTGGCACCGCGAGCTCGGCGGCCGCGTCGTCATCAAGCCGCCGCGGAGCGCCGGCGGCCAGGGGGTGTCCTTCTGCGACTCCCCGGAGGAATCCGTGGCGGCGTTCCTGTCCCTCGCCCACGCCGACGACGTCTTCTCCCAGCCCAACAACGGGGCCGTGGCGCAGGAGTACCTCGCGGGCACCGAGTACATGGTGAACACCGTCAGCCGCGACGGCCGCCATCACCTGTGCGACGTCTGGCGGACCACCCGGGTCAGCGCCAACGGCGTCGTCGACCTCTGCGACGCCCTCCTCCTGATCGATTCGGGGGAGCCGGTCGTGGAGTCGCTCAGGGAGTACGCCTTCCGGGTCCTGGACGCCCTGGGCATCCAGCACGGCCCGGCGCACGTGGAGATCAGGATGACCCCCGCCGGTCCCTGCCTGGTGGAGGTCGGTGCCCGGATAGCCGGTGGCGGCATCCCGGCCGGTGCGAGCCTGGGCATCGGCGAGTCGCAGCTGGAGTGGACGGTCGACGCGTACGTGCACCCCGAGCGGTTCCACGCCCGCGCCGGAAACCCGTACGAGGTACGCAAGTACTGCGCGATCGCCGGCATGGTCTCGCCGGTGGAGGGCGTCCTCAGCGAGTACCGCGGCATCGAGCAGATCGAGGTGCTGGAGAGCTTCCACACCCTGCTGACCCCGGTGAAGCCCGGTGAGGAGATCCGCCGGACGGTCGACGACCTCACCTACCCGGTCATCGTGGTGCTGCTGCACGACCTCGAAGAGGTCGTGCAGCGCGACCTGAACACGATCCGCCACCTCGACGGCACCGGTTTCTACGCCCTCGACCGCGGGAGCGATCACCGCGACTCAACGTTCGACTGAGGATCCGCCGCGGTCGAACGTCACACCGCGGCCGCGGCCGGTTCCCACCGCGCCCAGGACGGGCGCGGCACCTTGTACACGAAGCTGACGGCGGTACGGGGCTCCGACGCCGTCGTGTTGGGCGCCGACCGGTGCACGACCATGCCGTCGAACATGACGGCCGAACCGGGTTCGAGGGGCACGGCGACCGGTTCGGCCGTACGGGGCAGGTGCGCGTCCGAGATGTGCGGCTCGACCGCACTCTCCAGCGGCGCCTCCCCCGGCAGCCGCTCCCGGTCCCCGCCGTGCGGGAACAGCCCGAGCGCGTGCGAGCCGGGGATGAACTCAAGGCAGCCGTTGCGGGTGGTCGCCGGTTCGAGAGCGATCCAGATCGTCACGATGCCGTGCTCCTCGGCGCCGAAGCCGGGCGGCGCGAAGGCGATGTCCTGGTGCCAGGGCTTGGCCGAGCCCACGACGGGAGGCTTGGCCCACAGGAACGCGTTGACCAGCTCGCCCGGAGCGCCGACGCCCCGGGCGACCGGCCCGTCGGCCAGGCCCAGCGAGCGCTGCACGGCGTCGAACTCCGGGACGTGCTCATGGATCCGGTCGGCCGACCGGAGCACCCCCTGGAGGGCGCCGGCCCCCTGCTGCCAGGCCGCCCATCCGCCGACGCCGGGCGCCTCCAGGACGAACTCCCCGCTGGAGGCCGTGCGGTCGGCGGCCAGCTCCTCGATCCGGCCCACCGCGCGCCGGAGCCGGGCGAGCGCGTCGCCGGTCGCGAGCCCCGGGAGCCGTGTGAACCCGTTCTCCCGTATGTCCCGGGAAGCGGTGTCAACCATTCTTTCCTCCTTCTCTGAACGTCAAGATCGCAATGAACTTACCCTCAGGTTATCGAGGAATGCTCTTTTCCTGGTTCACCGTTGCGGCGCCTCCCGGGGACTGCCTAATGTTTGAGTCGTGAGGTCGAGAGGCCGCACAGACAACCACTCGAATCACCCAAAGAAGGGAGTGGAAAAATGAGCGACCGTGACTTCATCGAGACCCGCGACGCCAAGCAGGAATGCTCCAAGTGGTAGTCCACTGAGCCACGAATTAGCCGCCCGTACGGAATAACTCCGTACGGGCGGCTCGTCGTCCGAGAGAGGTAGAGATGGTAGGCAATCAGGTTTCAGGCGTCATCGACGTTCCCGCCGACCTGCTGGTGATCGACGATTCCACCGACGCACGCTACTGGGCTTCGGTTCAGCGCGTCCTGGACCTCGCCGAGGACAAGGGCCGCGCCGCCGACGGGATACCGCTGCTGACGAGCCTCGTCGTCGCCCACCCCGAATGGCCCGTACGCGCGGGCGCGGTGCGGCTGCTGGCCACCCACCACGCCGGCGAACCCGCCGCCGACACCGCCGTGGCGTCCGCGACCCACGACACGGTCGACTGGGTCGCCTTCACCGCGCTCAAGGTCATCACGGAGCACCGGATCGCCGCCGCCGTGCCCGACCTCATCCGCATCTCCGGCTGGCCCAGCAACTTCACCCGCCCCGACTGGGCCCGCAAGCCCGTCGGTTGCGGCGCGGCACTCACCAAGCGCGCCCTGATCGCCGTCTTCGGCACCCGCGACCCCGCCGAACTCCGTCGTCTGGAAGACGAGTACTTCACGGACATGCGGGCCCGCGTCGATGCCGTCCGCGCGCGCCCCCGGCGCAACGAAGACGTCGCCCTCGTGCCGGCCGGTCCGGCGATCATCGGTGCCGACGAGCAGCCCGACGCGTTCCGCATGGCACAAGACGACACCACGCTGCGCGCGGTGGACGTGCCCGCCTTCTACATCGACCGCACCACCGTGACCAATGCCCGCTACCGCGAGTTCCTCGAAGACGTCGGCGACTCCGGCCGGTTCGACCACCCCGACCAGCCGCTCGGGGGATCCCACCGTCCCGTGCACTGGCACGACCCGCGCTTCAACGCACCCGGGCTCCCGGTCGTGGGCATCGACTGGTACGACGCCCACGCCTTCGCGAAGTGGGCCGGCGGCGCACTGCCCAGCGAGGTCCAGTGGGAGAAGGCCGCGCGCGGCGTGGACGGCCGCCGCTTCCCGTGGGGCGACGACTGGGACCCCGGCCGGGTGAACTACGTCGAGCGGTCGTTCGGCCAGGCCGTGGCCGACCTCGACTCCCTCGAGGCGCTGCTCGTCACCATCGAGCAGGGAGAGAACCCCGCCGAGCCGGTGCTGGCGGCCGACGCGCTCCCCGAGGGCGCCAGCCCGTACGGCGTCCTGCAGATGTCGGGCAACGTCTGGGAGCTGACCCGGACCAACTTCTACACCGGCGAGGACATGGACCCCTTCTTCAAGGGACGCCACCCGCTGGACTTCATGAACCGCAAGGAAGCCTTCCACGTGCTGCGCGGCGGAACCTTCACCTCGCCGCCCGCCTGCCTGACCACGTTCTACCGCGGCAAGGACCTGATCACCGACCGCCACATGGAGGTCGGCTTCCGCTGCGTGTACGAGGGGACCGGCTGATGCGCCTGACCTCGCTCGGCCACGCCGCCGTCCTCATCGACACCGGGACGGAGCGGATCCTCTTCGACCCGTGGCTCACCCAGCGCCTGGACCGCTTCTGGGAGCACCACCCACCGGTGGCGGACGACCTGGTCCGCACGGTGCTCGACGAGGGCGTCGACTACGTGGTCCTCAGCCACCACCACTACGACCACCACCATTTCCCCTCCCTGCTCCGCCTGACCGACGGCGCCGACGTGGACTTCGACGACAGCCCGCGCCAGAGCTCCGAGGTCACCTGCGTCTACCCCGCCGGCCCGGTGCCGCCGACGCTGACCGCCTCCGGACTCGGGCACCAGGCGATCTCCTGGACGCTGCGCCGCTTCGGCTTCGAGCGCCTGCGCCCGGTCACGCCGGGCGACACGCTCACCACCCCGGGCGGGACGATCCTGCGGACGTTCCCCTCAGCCGTGTCGTTCCCCGAGATGAGCGTGCTGGTGCAGACCGCCGACGCGGCCGTCATGCTCTGTGGCGACGCGCTCCTCCACGAGGACACGGTCGCCGCCTTCCGGCGCGACGACGCGCCGCGGATCGACGCCGTGTTCGTCCCCGCGCACAGCATCTCGCCGCCCGGAGTGCTCACCGAGCGCCGCCCGCTGACCGACGCCGACGCCGACGCGGTCCGCGCCCGCGCCGTCGCGAACTTCGACCGGTACATCGACTCGATCCCCGCGACCCTGACCGTGCCCTCCTCGTTCGGCTGGCGCGTCAGCGGCGACGGCGAGCGCGACTACTCCTGGTGCAACAGGACGATGTTCCCCTTCACCCCCGCCCAGGCCCTGCGCCGCCTGGACGACCTGAGCCGCGACGGCCTGCTCTGGGGCCCCGGCCAGGTGATGGAGGTCGCGCACGGCAAGGCCGCCCTGGTCGACGGGCCGGTCGCGCCCGGTGCGTACGACTTCGACGAGGTCTACGCCGAGATCACGCTCGACCCGGCCACGCCCGTCCCCCCGTTCGACGCCTCCCTCGACCGGTACGGCCGCCAGACCCGCGGCGCCGACGACATGCTCCGCGACCTGCTGGAACGGCTCGTGGCGACCGACTACTGGTACCGGGCGCTGGACGACGGCGCCGGCCGCCACGTCGTCTCGCTGCACGAGGACGACGGCACCGAGACCGCCTTCCTGCTCGACCCGGTCACGGACCGGGTGACCCGGCTCGGCCCGGGCCCCGCCCGCAACCACGCCACCGGCGCGGAGGGCTGGACCGAGATGGCGGCGAGCACCCTGGAGGCCATGCTCGGCTCCGACCTCCTGATCGGCAGCTCCTACGGCCTGTGGGCCAGCAACGGCCTGCTGCTCTCCGCGGTCTTCCACCACCCGTCCTTCTACACGCACCACGTGGAGCGCGCGCTCCAGGAGGCGAACGAGGCATGAGCGACATGGTCGTGCTCGATCACGAGAGCACCCGTCTGCGCGGCAACCCGCTCGGCGATCCCCACCGGCGCCGCATCGAGGTGCACCTGCCGCCCGGGTACGACGGGGTCCGGCGGTTCCCCGTCGTGTACTGGCTGCCCGGGTTCGGCGCACACCCGAGCATCGCCGGCAAGGCGCTCGCCTTCGGCGCCTCCGTCGCCGACCGCCTCCGCCAGGCGATGACGGACGGCCGCGTGCCGCCCGCGCTGCTCGTCGTGCCCGACTGCACGACCGCCTACGGCGGCTCCCAGTACATCGACTCCGCCGCCTCCGGCCCGTACGCCGGCTACCTCGCCGAGGTCGTCGCCGAGATCGACGGGCGGTTCCTGACCCGGCCGCAGCCGGAGTGGCGCGCCATCGGCGGCAAGTCCAGCGGTGGCTACGGCGCACTCGTCGCGGGCATGACCTCCGAGCTGTTCGGGGCGGTGATCGCCTGCTCGCCCGACGCCGGATTCGAGCACAGCTACCTGCCGCTGCTGCCCGGCACGCTCGACACCATCCGGGCGGCCGGCGGCATGGACGCGCTGCTGGCCCGCCGCGGCGGCGGCCCGATCGACTCCCCCTTCATGGTCGCGATGAGCATCATCGCGATGGGCATGTGCTACGCCGACGACCCCCGGACCACCGCGTCGGACGCGATGCCGTGCGACCCCGTGACCGGCCTGTTCCGCGACGAGGTGTGGCAGCGCTGGCTCACCTATGACCCGGTGCGGATGCTTCCCGCCTACGCCGACCGGCTCGCCGGACTCGGCCTGCTGCACCTCAGCGTCGGCGAGCGCGACGAGTACGGCATGCACTGGGGCGCCCGCGCGCTGCACGCCGCCCTCGACGCGCACCTGGTCCCCCACCGCTACCTGGAACACGAGGGCGGGCACGCGGGCATCGAGTGGGTCTACACCGAGGCTCTGGCGGGACTCTGGAAGCTGTGGCGGGAACCGGAGGTTGACGCATGTGCGGCATAGCGGGCTTCATCAGCTTCGAAGGACGGCGCGATCCCGACTGGATGGACGCGCTCGGCCGGACCATGACCGGCGCCATGGCCCACCGCGGAGAAGCGGCCTGCGCCCCGTACGTCTCGCCGTGCGGCACCGTCATGCTGTGCGCGACGCGGCTGGCCGTGCGCGACCGCAGCCACGCCGGCGACCAGCCGATGGCCGACCCCACCGGCCGGGTCGTGCTCGTGCACAACGGCGAGGTCTACGGCTCCCGTTCGCCGGCGCCGCCGTTGTGGCCGCGCCGCACTACCTGTGACACCGAGTTCGTGCTCCAGCAGGTCCTCCGCGAGCCCGATCCGGCCGCCGCCCTGCTGCCGCTCGACGGCATGTTCGCGCTCGCCTGGCACGACACCTGGACCGGACGCGTGGTGCTGGCCCGCGACCACTTCGGTGTGAAACCGCTGTTCTACGCCCGCGTCGACGGCGGCCTGCTGTTCGCCTCGGAGCAGGGGGTGCTGCTCAGCACCGGCCTCATCACCCCCGAGGTGGACCGCGAGGAGTACCTGCTGCGCTCCTGGATCCGGATGGACGCCGCGGACGACCGCACCTGGCTGCGCGGCATCGAGGCCCTGCCGCCGGCCCAGTACCTCGTCATCGACCGCCCCCACGCGACCAAACACCGCTACTGGCATCCCGGGGCCGTGGACGACCCGATCGAGCCCGAAGAGATCAGAGCAGCCTTCGACCGGGCGATCGAGCAGCGGTCCGTGTCCGACGTCCCCCGGGCGGCGGTGCTCAGCGGCGGCGTCGACAGCACGGCGATCGTCGCGGGCCTGACGGCCCTGGGACTGCCCGTCGACACGTACGTCATGCGCTACCAGGACGGCATCGGCGGCTCGGGCGACGACGTCACGTACGCCACCGAGGTCGCGGAGCACCTGGGCGTACCCCTGACCGTCCTCGACCTCGACCGCAACGCCGCGGCCGACCTGCTGCCGGTGCTGCCCACCCGGTTGATGCGGCCGCTGCTGCACGGCGCCGAGCTGGCGATGCACCACCTCTACCAGGCGATCGCCGCCGACGGGAGGGTCGTCGTCTACTCCGGACACGGGGCCGACGAGTTCTGGGGGTACCAGGCCGGCCGGTACTTCCCCATCGTCGACCCCTACGCACCCACGTTCATCCACGGGCGCCATTACCTGACGCACAGCCTCCACGCCGACGAACGCCCCGTCTGGTCCCGGCTCGTCGCCTGGATGGCGCACGAGCTCGACGTCGACATGACCACGGTGACCGACATGGTGTGGGAACGCACCATGGCCGAGTACCGGGCGCTCAAGACGGCATCGCCGCTCAAACGCGGCAGGCACCACCTGATGCGGCGCTTCCTGGTCTACGTCAACGACATGGTGGACGCCACGTCGTCGACCTTCACCCTGGAGGACCGGCCCGTCTTCCAGGACGTCACCCTCGCCGAGCTGGCCTTCCGCTGCCCCGAGCACTTGAAGGACACCAACGAGCCCGGCACCCACAAGGGGCTGCTGAAGGCCGCGCTCGCCGACCTGCTGCCCGTCTCGGTGCAGCTCCGCCGCAAGCAGGGCTTCCCGACCCCCACCGACCCGGAATACGTCCGGCGGCTGACCGACCTGGCCGACGGGCTCGGCACCCCCTTCGGGCTCCCGAAGGTGCCGGCCGGGCTCCGGGCCGAGCTGGGCGTCGGCGAATGGATGTTCCTTGCCTCAAGCTCCGCCTGGCTCGACCACCTCGCGGGGCTCCGAACCGACCCGAGGAGTCACGGTGAGCAGTCTCGTCCCCCACTGGCGCTGGCACATCCTGGACAGCCCGGCCGATCTTGACCCGGTACCGCCGGTGATCACGGAGGAGCTCGCCCAGGGCTGGTGCAACTTCGTGGTGTGGCGGCCGTCCGAACTGCCCGAGGGCTGCGACACCGTCACCGGCACGATCCGGCGCGAGGCGCCCCCCGGACGCGTCGAAGTCGAGGGCCGCAGCCCGTGGACCGACGCCAACCCGTCCGGCTACCGCACCGAGGTCTCCGGCGGCGGACGGCGGCTCCGGCTCAAGCAGTTCCTGTACGACTGGGCCTTCCCCGCCGCGGACCACCCGTGCCTGTGGGGCAGCGCGACCAGGCCGTACGAGATCGGCGGGGGCCGGGTCGTCTGGCTCGGCACCGACTACCTGGGCCATCAGGCCGCCAGCGCCCGAATGGCGCGCACCACGGTCGAACTCTCCGTACTGGAGGGAGAGTTCACCGAGGACGAGCTCGTCGAGTTCTTCGCCGCGCTGCGGCCGGCCCTCCCGGAGGCGGCGGCGAGGGTGCTGGCCACCCCGTTCGCCGAACTCAGCTACTGGGCCCGGCAGCCGGCCGAGATGGTGTCGGTCCCCACCGGCGTCTTCTCCTTCCACCGGCGCGGGCGGGAGCACGAGGGCGACTGGGTCGCGTCCGGGGAGCTCACCGCCTTCCTCACCGGGCAGGGGATCCCGCTGTCGGCCGGCGAGTACCACGCCGACAGCGCCGCGACGTTCGGCGACGGCGCCGCCGTCCGCGAACTCGACGTCGTCTACGCCTCGGCGTCCGGAGGCGAACTGCGCCTGACGGCGCAGCGCACCGGAGGCGGGCGCCTGGTGTTCCCGCCGGAACGCGAGAAGCACCCCGCCACCGACGAGCTCCTGGACCTCGGCGGCCGCCCGTTGCACCTGGGCTACCCGCACGCCGCGTTCGGAGCCTGCGACGCCTGGTGGCAGCACCCCGGCGGGTACGAGCTCAGGCTGCTGGGCAGCGCGGGCACGAACCTGGGGCGGGACGCCTTCATCGGCCTGGTCACCGAGATCGACGCCGGGCTGCGGCCGGGCGGCAGTGCCGGGGCGCTGGGATGACCGAGGTGGGACGCGCGATCCTCGACCCCGCCACCGGGCGGCCCTTCGCCCACGTACCCGACACCTCCGGCCCCGGCGTCGGCGACGCCGTGGCCCGGGCGGCTTCGGCTTTCCACGAGGGCTGGGCCGACACCTCCCCGGCCCGGCGCTCCGGCCACCTGCGCGAGCTCGCCGGACTGCTGCGTGACGACCGTGACGCACTCGCGGCCCTGGAGCAGCGCAACGCGGGCAAGCCCCTGGCACGCGCCGTCGGAGAGGTCGGATTCGCCGCCCAGGTGGTCGACTGGTTCGCGGCGGCGGCCCGGTACCCGGTGGGCGAGACCCACCCGTCCGGCCCCGGCATGCGCACGTACACCGACCGCGTTCCGGTCGGGGTGTGCGTGGCCATCGCCCCGAACAACTATCCCCTCCTGCTGGCCGTCTGGAAGATCGCCGCGGCGCTCGCGTACGGCAACACGGTCGTCGTCAAGCCGGCGCCCGAGACACCGCTGTCGACCCGCCGACTGGTCGAGCGCGCCGCCGAAGTGCTCCCCGAAGGCGTACTCACCGCCGTCTACGGCGGAGCCGGCACCGGCCGCCTGCTGTGCGATCACCCCGCCGTCGCCATGGTCTCCTTCACCGGCTCGACGGCGGCGGGGCGCGACGTCGCGCGACGCTGCGCGGACGGTCTCAAGCCCGCCGCGCTGGAGCTCGGCGGCAAGAGCCCCGTCGTCGTCTTCCGCGACGCCGACCTCGACGAAGCCGCCCGCGCGGTCGTCACGGGCTTCACCGGCAACACCGGCCAGGTGTGCGTGGCCGGGACGCGCCTGATCGTCGACCGGGCCGTCCACACCGAGTTCGTCGGCCGCGTGGCCGAACTGGCCGCGGCCCTGCGCGTCGGCCTGCCGCAGGACCCCGCCACCGACCTCGGTCCGCTCATCAGCCGGGCGGCCGTCGAACGCGCGGCCGAGGTGGTCGACGAGGCGGAGGTCCGCGGGGCGAAGGTCATCCTGCCGCCCGGCCGGGACGGGATCCGCCACGAACTCGGCGGCGGCTTCTTCGTCAACCCGGTCATCCTGGACGGCCCGCCGTCCGACAGCCGCGCCTGGCGCGAGGAGATCTTCGCCCCCGTGCTGTCCGTGGCGGCGTTCGACACCGAGGCCGAGGCCCTGTCCCTCGCCCACGACACGGCCTACGGTCTGTCGGCATCCGTGTGGACCTCGGACGCCCACCGGGCCGAGCGCTTCAGCCGGGCCCTGCGCGCCGGCATGGTGTGGGTCAACACCTGGGGCGACACCGAGGAGACGGTCAGCGTCGGGGGCCTCGGCCAGTCCGGCTACGGCCGGGAGCTGGGCCTCCACGCGGTGGAGGGGTACACCAGGCCCCGCGCCGTCTGGGTGGCCCACCGGGCCCGGGGGTAGGCCGCGATGGCCCGGACCGACGAGCCCCGGCTCGATTTCCGCAGCGACACCCGTACCGTGCCCGACGCGGGGATGCGCGCGGCGATGACCGCGGCCGAGGTCGGGGACGACGTGTACGGGGACGATCCCACGGTCGCGCTCCTCGAAGCGCGGGTGGCGGGACTGCTCGGCACCGAGGCCGCGCTGCTCACGCCCACCGGCACCATGGCGAACCTGCTCGCCCCGCTCGCCGCGGCCGGCTTCCCGGGGTCGCGCGAGCCCCGGCTGATCGTCGGCGAGGACACCCACATGTCCTTCCTCGAATCGGACGGGCTGCGCCGCTTCGCCGGGGTCGAACTGCTGTCGGTGGCGCAGCGCCCCGACGGCCTGCCCGACCTCGACGCCGTGGACGCGGCCCTCGCCGCCGGGGGCGGCCGGCCCACCGTGGTCTGCCTCGAGAACACGAGCATGATGGGCGGCGGCAACGCCCTCGATGCCGGGGCGACCGGCGCCCTGGCCGCCCTGGCCCACCGGTACGGCGCCCACCTCCACCTGGACGGCGCCCGGCTCGCGAACGCGGCCGTGGCGCTCGGAGTCGGCCCCGCCGAGCTGGCGGAGCCCGCGGACAGCGTCGCCTTCTCGGTCTCCAAGGGGCTCGGAGCGCCGGTCGGCGCGCTGCTGTGCGGAACCCGCGCGTACGTCGCCCGCGCCCGCGAGCTGAGGACCGCGCTGGGCGGCTCCCTGCACCAGGCGGGCGTCGTGGCGGCTCCCGCCCTCGTCGCGCTGGAGCGGCTGCCCGACCTGGCGGCCGACCACGCGACGGCCGCCGCGCTCGCCGCCGGCTTCGGTACGGTGCCCGGCGTCGAGCTGCTGGACCCGCCGCGGCCGACCAACATGGTCATGGCACGCCTGGCCGGGCTGACCCCGGAGCAGTGCGCAGCCCGCCTCGCCGGCCACGGGGTGCGTGTCCTGCCCCTGCCCAACGGGTTCGTGCGCTTCGCCGTGCACCGGGCACACGACATGATCGGTGTGCGTGCGGCCGTCAAGGCGCTGGCGGCCGTCGCGGCCACCGCGTCGAAGGCCCTTACGACGACCGGAGGAGACCTCATCGGACGGGGCCTCTCCACGACACGGACGGAGGAAGCATGACGACTGTGCCACCACGTGCACTCGAAGAGCGGCTGGAGGACACTCGCAAGCGGCTCGAGAACGACGTCGATCTCTGGGTCGCCTCGGCGGGCGGTCCGGGCGGTGCCTACCTCACCCCGCTCTCGTTCTACTGGGACGGGACCGCCCTCCTCATCTCGACTCCGCGCGGTTCCGTCACCGGTCGCAACCTGCTGGCGGACGGCCGGGTGCGCGTCGGCCTCGGCCTGACGCGAGACGTCGTGATCATCGACGGCGACGCGGAGCCGGTGGACGTCGCCGACCTCGGCGCGGCCGCCGCCGCCTTCGCGGTCAAGACCGGGTTCGACCCGCGCGAACTCGACGAGCCCTACCAGTACTTCCGCCTCCGGCCCCGGCGCATCCAGGCCTGGCGGGAGGTCAACGAGCTGTCCGGACGCACGCTGATGCGCGACGGCGCCTGGCTCGGCTGAGGACCCGGGAGGAACGCCGGAGGCGCCCGCAGGCACCCCGCAGGCCCCCGAGGGACCCCTTCCCCGGGCAAGCAGTCGGCCGGTCACCCGCGCGGTTCGCGCGTGACCGGCCGGCGGCGTTCCGGAGTCCAGTCGTTCTTGACCAGGGTTGCGGACGGCTTTGTCAGGCTGTGCGGGAAAAGCCGTCTGATTTCTGGAAGGGCGAACATGACGTCAATCGAGGTTCCGGTCCTGATTGTGGGCGGCGGCGGGTGTGGCCTGTCCGCCTCCGTCTTCCTCTCCGACCAGGGCGTCGACCACCTGCTGGTGGAGCGGCACGCTGATACGTCGAGGGTGCCGAAGGCGCACTACCTCAATCAGCGCACGATGGAGATCTTCCGCCAGCACGGGATCCGCGATGACGTCCTCGCGGAAGCGGCGCCGCTCGACAAGTTCGGCAAGGTGCGCTGGGCGACCACGTTCGCCGGTGACGGTCCGCTGGACGCCCGCCGGATCCACGAGATGGACGCCTTCGGCGGTGGCGAACTGACCGAGCGCTACGGGGCGGCCGGTCCGGAACTGCCCGCCAAACTCCCGCAGATGTGGCTGGAGCCGATCCTGCGCCGGCACGCGGAGCAGCGCAATCCGGGGCAGATCCGGTTCGGCCACGAGGTGGTCGACTTCTCCGACGAGGGCGACCACGTCCTCGCCGAGGTGCGCAACCTGGAGACCGGCGAGACCATCACGGTCAAGGCGCAGTACCTCCTCGGCGCCGACGGCGGCCGCTTCGTCGGCGACAAGGTCGGCATAGAGATGCAGGGCCCGCCCAGCGACATCAACACGACGACCGTGTACTTCACCGCGGACCTGTCGCAGTGCTGGGAGGAGGGCACGCTCATCACGCACTACCTCAGCCCGGAAGACCCCGACCTCTCCGTCAACCTCATCGAGATGGGTCCGAGCTGGGGCAAGGCCTGCGAGCAGTGGGGCCTGCACATGGCCCCCGGCCCGGCCGGCCGCTGGACCAACGAGACGGTCGTCGACCGCATCCGCGAAGTGCTGAAGGTGCCGGACCTGGAAGTGACCGTGCACAAGGTCACGGACTGGATCGTGAACGCGATCCTCGCCGACAAGTACCGGGTCGGCCGGGTGCTGATCGCCGGCGACGCCGCGCACAAGCAGCCGCCCGCCGTGGGCCTCGGCCTCAACACCGGCATCCAGGACGCGCACAACGTCGCGTGGAAGCTGGCCGCGGTGCTGAGCGGCAGCGCGCCCGAGAGCTTCATCGACACCTACGAGGCCGAGCGCCGGCCCGTCGGCCGCGAGAACGTCGACTGGGCGGTCTCCGCGGCGCAGCACCACCAGGCGGTCATCGACGCCATCGGCGGCGGCCACAACATCCCGGCGGGGCGCCGCGGGCAGCGTCTGGCGGCGTACTTCGACCCGTCCCCGCTCGGCGACACGGTGCGGGCGCGTGCCCTGGAGGTGTTCCACACCCACCGCGGCGGCTGCCAGTCGTTCGAGATGGAGATCGGCTTCGCCTACGAGCAGGGAGCGGTCGTCTCCGACGGCACCCAGCGTCCGCCCCGCGTCCCCATGCGCGACGAGCACACGCCGACCTCGCGCCCCGGCCACCGGCTGCCGCACGCATGGATCACCCGGGACGGCGAGCGCCTGTCCACCCTCGACCTGACGGGCCGGACCGGCTTCACGCTGATCACCGGCCCGGAGGGGACGGCTTGGTCCGAGGCGGCCGTGCACGCGGCGGAGAAGTTCTCCGTCCCGGTCGACGCGGTCCGCATCGGCGACGGCGCCGAGTACGCCGACGTGGACGGCGGATGGGAGGCCGTCCGGGGGATCACCGGCGCCGGCGCGCTCCTGATCCGCCCCGACCAGCACGTGGCCTGGCGCAGCACCGGCGCCGCCGAGGACGCGGATCAGGCGCTGGCGGACGTCTTCGCCACGATCCTGGACCGCTGATCCGGTCAGGGACCCGGCCGGAGAGCCACAGATCCGGCAAGAGATCCGGTCAGCGGGCGAATCGCTGACCGGATCTTCCGGTTGCCCGGCGCGCAACGGGCGAGGGGCAGGACGAGAAGGGGCCGTGCCCGACCGGGCACGGCCCCTTCTCGTCCTGCGGGATCGCCGGGGTGATCACATGAGGATCACCCCGGCGATCCGGGCTCACACTCCGACCGCGACCGAGGAGGCCGCGACCGCCTTCTTCAGGAGGGGGAGGATCTGGTCGACGGCCCGGCGCGAGGTCATCATGCAGACACCGACGCCCACGCCGTCGTAGGCCGCACCGCACACCGCGAGTCCGGGCTGGGTCGCCACGGCCTCACGGATCAGCCGCACCCGGTCCACGTGGCCGACCGTGTACTGCGGCAGGGCGCTCTCCCAGCGGCTGACGCGGGTCGCCACCGGGACACCGGTCACGCCGGTGGCCTCGGCGAGCTCGGCCGTCGCCAGCGCGATCAGGTCGGCGTCGTCGCGCAGCAGCAGGGGCTCGTCGCCGAACCGGCCGAGCGAGCAGCGCACGATCTCCACCTCGCCCGCCAGGTGCGGCCACTTCACGGTGGTGAACGTGACCTCCCTGACGGCCTTGCCCTCCTCCGCCGGCACCCGGTAGCCCGCGTAGCCGCGGCCCGAGAGCCCGCCGGGGAACGCCGTCTTCGGGTAGGCGAGCGTCACCATGGCCGTGCTGGAGTACGGCACCTCGGTGAGCGCCGAGACGGCGGAGGACGTACCCGGGACCCCGGCGAGCAGGCTGCTCGTCGGTCCGGCCGGGGTGGCGATGATGACCGCGTCGGCGTCGATGACCTCCGGGTCGGCGGCCGAGCCGACGGTCACCTGCCAGCCGTCACCGCTGCGCCGCAGTTCGCGTACGAGGGCACCGGTGCGCAGAGCCGTGTCCGGCGCGGCGTCCAGGACCTGCTTGATGATCGCCGCGGGCAGGGTGCCGAAGCCGCCTTCGAGGGTGGCCACGCTGACCGGCGGGGGCCTCTCGCCCTCCTGCAGGTGCGGCACCAGCGAACCGGCCGCGTCCGCGAGCGAGATGTGATCGCGGGACGCCCTCGCCAGCGGGGTCAGGGTGGCTTCGAACGACAGGTCCGAGGCACGCCCGGCGAACACACCGGCGAGGAACGGCTCGACGAGGCGCTCCACGACCTCCGGGCCGAACCGCCCGCCGACGAAGGACGCGACCGAGATGTCGCCCTCCAGATCGAACGAGGGCAGTACGAGGTCCTGCTGGGCCCGCTCCAGGCCCGCGGCGGACAGCACCCCGGACTGGGCCAGGTCGTCCATGTCACAGGGCACGCCCATGAACTGACGGTCGGGCTGGTGCCTGATCACGCCCTGGGTCCAGATCGCCGACGCGGTGACCGGGCCGGCCGACACGATCTGCTCGCCGAGCCCCGCCTCCTTGATCAGGCCGGTGGTCTTCTTGCGGTTGGCGTACAGCGACTCGGCACCCTCGTCGACCGCGACTCCCGCCACGTCGGAGACCAGCAGCTTTCCGCCGAGCCGGGACGAGCCCTCAAGGAGCGTCACGCGCACCGGCTCGTTCCGCAGGTGGAACGCCGCCGCCAGTCCCGAGATCCCGCCACCGACGATGACCACGTGGGGCTTACCGCTCGCCTGAGCCTGTTCGCTCCCAGTCATTCCACCAGCTCCTTCATGGTTACGGTGTTGTAGGCCCGTACGGTCGGCGCCGATCCAGGCGTGGGCAGTCTGGCCGAGCGCCCCGGAACCCGGGTGGAGGGCGCCTAGAAGGCGGGCCCGTTTTTCGTGATTGCGTTCAGACCGCCCGTTCGACCGCGGACTTCCGGCATTTGAACAGGCCGTTTAGACGGCATCATCTGAGGTGCCCCGACGTTTGCGTTTCGTACCGTGAACGGATTAATTCATTGCTTGAAAACCGGGCGCACGACGTTCCCCTCGCCGCCCCTGCGCATCCGGCGAAGTGGCGTTCCGGGGGCAGCTGGACCCGGACCTCACGAAAGGGAAAAACGTGCCGTTCGAGAAGGTCGCGCTCATCACGGGCGCCAACAAGGGCATCGGATTCGCCATCGCCCGCCAAATCGGCGAGCAGAGGATCACCGTTCTCGTCGGCGCCCGCGACGAGGTGCTCGGCAAGCAGGCCGCCGACGAGCTGGCAGCGGACGGCATCACGGCCGTGCCGATCCGGCTCGACGTGACGGACCCCGCCTCCGTGGAGGAGGCGGCCCGCGAGATCGAGCGGCGCTTCGGACGGCTGGACATCCTGGTGAACAACGCCGGCATCGCGGGCGGCTTCACCGGGACGCCCAGCGAGGCGACCGCCGCCGACCTGCGCGAGGTCTTCGAGACCAATGTGTTCGGCGTGGTCACCGTGACCGGCACGATGCTGCCGCTGCTGCGCCGCTCCCCGGCCGGCCGCATCGTCAACCTGTCGAGCCACGTGGGCTCGCTGACCCTGGGCTCGGCCCCGGACGGCCCTCTGGCGAACCTCAGCATGATCGCCTACCAGTCCTCGAAGACCGCCCTGAACGCGGTGACGCTCGCGTACGCCAAGGAGCTTCGGGAGACCCCGATCAAGGTCAACGCGGCGCTCCCCGGAGTGGTCCGGACCGACATCAACCACCACCGCGGGTTCCGGTCGGCAGCCGAGGGCGCGGAGATCGCCGTCCGGCTCGCCACGCTGGACGAGTCCGGCCCGTCGGGCCAGTGCCTGGCGGACGACGGCCCCGTTCCCTGGTAGCGCGGACCGTCACCGTCCCGCGAGGGACCGCGGCCGTTCGCGGCCATCACACCCGACAGCCGGGCCGGGCGAGGCCCGGCGCGGGCACACGACATGGAGGCAGACAGTGGCGGTTGCAGAGACGATCCTGGTGACGGGCGGCACCGGCCGGCAGGGCGGGGCGGTCGCCCGCGACCTGCTGCGGCGCGGTTTCTCCGTACGCGCCCTGGTCCGCGACCCGCAGAAGGCGGAGGCACGCGCGCTGGAAGAGGCGGGCGTGGTCCTCGTCCGCGGTGACATGGACGACGAGGCGTCGCTGGCGTCGGCGACGGAGGGCGCGTACGGGGTCTTCAGCGTGCAGACCTTCCGGGGCCCCGGCGGCGTCGAGGCCGAGATCCGCCAGGGCAAGGCGGTGGCCGACGCCGCCGTGCGGGCCGGCGTGAAGCACTTCGTCTACAGCTCGGTCGGCGGTGCGGACCGCGACACCCGCGTCCCGCACTTCGAAAGCAAGCTGGTGGGCGAGCAGTACCTGGCGACGCTGGACCTGCCGGTCACCGTGCTGCGCCCGGCGATGTTCCACGACATCCTGCTCGACATCGCCCCACGCTCCATCCAGGGCCGGCTCGTCCTGGCGATGTGGCTCGACCCCGAGACCTCGGTGCAGTCCATCGCGACCAGCGACATCGGCGCGTTCGCCGCGGACGCCTTCGAGAACCCGCGGGAATGGATCGGCCGGACGGTCGACATCGCCAGCGACGAGCTGACCGGGCCGCAGATGGCCGCGGCGTTCGAGGCCGTCTCCGGCATCCCGACCCGCTTCCAGCAGCTGCCCATCGAGCCGCTGCGCGCGGGCCGCCCGGACCTCGCCAACATGTTCGACTGGTTCGAGCGCGACGGTTTCCAGGCCGACCTGACCGAACTGCGCAGGAACAGGCCGAACCTGGTCTCCGTGGAGGCGTGGCTGAAGGACAACTGGACCGCCCCGGCGGTCGCGGCCCGCGGCTGACGCCGGAGCCGGCCGCGCCGGGAGCCGGGACTCAGAGGAAGATCGGGTCCCGGGTCCGGGTGCGCTTGAGTTCGAAGAACCCGTCGGTCGCCGCCACCGCCAGCACGCCGTCCCAGAGCTTCACCGCTGCCTCGCCCCGCGGCGTGGGCGTCACCACGGGGCCGAAGAAGGCCACGTCCCCCACGGCGACGACAGGGGTCCCCACGTCGCTGCCGACGCGGGCGATGGCTTCGTTGTGCGAAGCGCGCACCGCGGTGTCGAACGCCTCGGACCCGGCCGCGTCGGCCAGGGCGGGATCGAGGCCCGAGGCGGCCAGGGCCTCCGCGTAGGTGGCCCGGTCCCTGGGCGCCTTCTCCAGGTGGAACCGCGTGCCGAGTTCGGTGTAGAGCCGGCCCAGCACCCCGGGTCCGGCACTCTGCCGGGCGGCGGCGCAGACCCGTACCGGCTCCATCCGCAGGGCCAGGTTCCGGTGCCAGCGCTCGTCCAGGTCCGCGCGACCCTCGTTGAGGACCGTGAGGCTCATGATGTGCCAGCGGATCTCCAGGGGCCGTCGCTCCGAGACCTCAAGGACCCACCGGGATGTCATCCAAGCCCAGGGGCAGGTCGGGTCGAACCAGAAATCCACCGGGGTCGGGGTGTCGTCGTGCGCCAACGTCGGCCTCCTCAAGGCGACTGCGAGGTCGCGGTCGGCACAGCCTGACAAGCGGGGTCGGATTCCCGGTCGAGCGTCAGTGGAGGTGGACTCCGTTCAAACGCGAGAATTACCCCGTTGAATCCTTCCTGTCAACGATCTGAGAAAATCTGTCGGTTGCGGTGGAGAGAAGCGTCGACCTATCGTCTGGAATCCGCAATAAGACACTCCGAGGGGAAAGCGATGTCCGCATCGGCCGAAGTCCGTGACCAGTCGGATTCATACGCGCTGCTCGAATTGATTCAGGGTGCCGTCATCACCCAGGCGATCTCCGTCGCAGCCCGGCTCGGCATCGCCGACGTGCTCGCCGACGGGCCGCTGTCCGCCGGGGACATCGCCCTGCGGGTCGAGGCCGACCCCGAGGCGACCCACCGCATCCTGCGCGCGCTGTCCGGCCACGGAGTCTTCGCGGTCCGCCCGGACGGCCGGTACGAGAACACGGCGCTGTCCGACAAGCTCCGCGAGGACGCCCAGGACTCGATGCGCAAGTTCGCCCAGCTGATGAGCCACCCCCTGCTGCACGAGGAGTGGGGCCACCTGCTCACCACCGTGCAGACCGGCGAGGCCAACCTGCCCAAGCTGCGCGGCATGAGCACGCTGGACTTCTTCCACGCGAACCACGCCTACGCCGCCGCGTTCTTCCAGGCGTTCGGCAAGGTCTCGGAGTCGGAGACCGACCCGGTCCTGGCCGCCTACGACTTCTCGGGGTTCGGCACCGTCGTCGACGTCATCGGCGGCCGCGGCTACCTCCTGGCAGGGGTCCTCCAGCAGGCGCCGAACGCCAAGGGCGTGCTCTACGACTTCGAGATCGCGACCGTGGACTCGGCCTCACTCTTCGAGGAGGCCGGCGTCGCGGACCGCTACACCGTCGAGCACGGCAGCTACCTCGGGCAGCTGCCCAAGGGCGCCGATGCGTACCTGTACAAGCGCATCATCCACAACTTCTCCGAGGAAGACGCCCTGACCGCCCTGCGCAACGCACGCGAGGCGATCGGTCCCGACGGCAAGCTGCTCTGCATCGAGTACCTGCTCCCCGAGAACAACGAGCGCCACATCGGTCACACCATCGACCTCTGGCTGATGCTGATGATCGGCTCCCGGGACCGCACCCTCGCGCAGTACACCGAGCTGTTCGCCAAGGCGGGCTTCAAGATCACCAGGGCGATCCCCACCGCGTCGCCGATCTCGATCATCGAGGCGATCCCGGTCTGACGGCCCTGTCCGACGTCATTCCACCTTCCAGCGCACCTTCATCACACAGGAGAACTCCCGATGGCTCCACGGATGGCAAACCCCTCCCTGGCTGTTCCCGGCGCCCTGCAGCCCCTGCTCGACCTGTCCGAGGTCATCGGCAAGGTCGGCGTGCCGCAGTCGACCCTCGACTTCATCCGGCTGCGTGTCGCCGGGCTCAACGGCCGGGTCTACACCTTCCCGACCGAGCCCGCGGACAAGCGCCTGCCCCTGGTGGACGGGTGGCGGACCGAGCCCACCTTCACCGACGCCGAGCGCGCCGCCCTGGAGCTGGCCGAGGCCGTCACCCTGCAGACCGACGCCGGCAACGCGCCGTCGGACGAGGTCTGGGCGAACTCCTCCGAGCACTACACCGACGTGCAGCTCGGTGCCCTGGTCATGCACATCAGCCTGGTCAACTTCTGGAACCGGGTGAACGTCGCCACCCACCAGGACGACGCGGTCTGGCGCTGAGGAAGAGGACACACCGTGCTGAAGCTCATCAACGCCGGCCTCGGCCGGACCGGTACGACATCGCTCCAGGTCGCCCTGGAACGCCTCGGCCTCGGGCCCTGCTTCCACATGTTCGAGATCGTCGACGACGACGAGCGCCTCGCACAGTGGGAGCGGATCATCTGCGAAGGCGAGCGCCCCGACTGGGCCGCGCTGTACGACGGCTTCGCCTCCGCGGTGGACGGCCCCTCCACCGTCTACTACCGGCAGATCAGCGAGGCGCTTCCGGAGACCAAGGTGGTCCTCACGGTGCGCGACGCCGAGGGCTGGTACAAGAGCACGTACGAGACGCTCTACCAGTTCGCGCTGCGGACCATGGAGCACCCGCCCGAGCCGGGCTCCCGGCAGGCCCGGCTGTTCCGCGTCGTCAACGCCCTGGTCTGGGACGGTCTCTTCGACGGCCGGTTCTCGGACAAGGACCACGCCATCGAGGTCTACCACCGGCACACCGAGGACGTCGTACGTGCCCTCGGCGCGGACAACGTCCTCGTGTTCGACGTGAAGCAGGGGTGGGAGCCCCTGTGCGCCTTCCTCGGGGTCGAGGTTCCCGACGAGGAGTTCCCGCGCGCCAACAGCACCGAGGAGATGCGCCGGCGGATAGCCCAGGCGGCCGGCGCCGCCCCGGTCCCCGCCGGCTGAGCCGGCACCGTTCGCAGCACACCCGTGGGGGCGCCCCCCCCCCCCCCCCCCGCCGCACCCCCGGGGATGAACGAGTGTAACGCCACCGCACGGGGTGCGGGCGCCCGCCCCCCACCCCGCGCCCCCCCCGGCAGAGGT
>NZ_JBITDL010000030.1:0-117417 GCF_044454225.1 Streptomyces sp. NPDC051563 | reverse complement strand
CTCGCGGTCCGCGAATTCGCGCGCGCGGGGGGGGGGGGGGGGCGGCCCCCCCCCCCGCCCCCCCCGGCGGGGCCCCCGCCCCCCCCCCCCGGCGGGGGGGGGGGGGGGGCCCCCGCGCCCCCCCCCCCGGCCGGTGGCTTCAGCCGGTCTTCCACAGGGTGAGCGTGGTGACGTAGTCGGGCATGGTCACGGTGGACTCGCCGTCGAGCACGACGTCGGTGATGCGGAGCATCGCCAGATTGCCGTCGCTGGTGACGGTGCACAGCACGGTCCCCTTCGGGAGCGTCTTGCCCTGCCTCAGCTGGTCGCGCGGCAGCTTGGCCGGCAGGGTGTCGGTGCCGACGGCTTCGCCGCACTCCTCGGGCGTGCTGCCCGGGCTCTTGCCCGTGGCCGTCCGGAAGGCCAGGCCGGCGCCGCTCCAGTCCTGGTAGGTGAACTCCATCTCCTTGTCCGCGCCGATCTTCCCGTTGGGGACGACCTTCGGAGCGTCCAGGTCGACGTAGGTTCCGGTGCCGGAGGAGGGCGCACGCAAGGTCAGGGGCTTGTCCTGGAAGACCACCGTGTACGAGGACTTCGGCGCGGCGGAGGGAGCGGGCGAGGACTTCGGCGGGGCGGAGGCCCCGGCAGTCGGGTCCGCCGATCCGGGCGCGGGCGCGGCCGGGGTCTCCTGCCGGCCTGCGGGTGCCTTCGCGTCGTCCTCGGAGCCGTCCCCGTCCAGCAGCCAGACCGGGCTGGCCGCCGCGACGACGGCCAGGACGAGGCCGGCGGCGATGAGTACGCCGCGCAGCCCCTTCGGGGCCGGAGCGGTGCCCGGAGCCGTACTCGGCGCGGGCGTCGGGTGGTTCGGCCGCGGCGGCCCCGGGGGCCGGGGCGGTGTGAACGCCGTGTCGGCGGCGTGCAGTCCGCCGAAGGCGCCGGACGTCCCGGTCCCGGTACCGGCCGGACCGAATCCGTGTGCGCGCGGCGGGTCCGCGACCGCGCCCGGGTCCGCCACCGTCGGCGCCGGCGGATTCTCCGCGGCCCGCACCCGGCGGGCGATGTCCTGCCCGACCGGCTCCGGCAGCCAGCCGTCGAACTCGTTCAGCGGCCGCTCGGCGAACAGTTCGCACAGCGCGGCGAGCTCGTCCGTGCCGATCCGCTCCGCCGGATCCGCCGTCAGGCAGCGCTCCAGCAGCGGCCGCAGTTCGAGCGGGTAGCCGCTCAGGTCCGGGGGCAGCCGGTCGGTGTTCGCGATCCGCACGCCGAGGGCAGTGGCCCCGCCCTCCCCGTACGGATGCCGCCCGGTGGCCGCGACCGCCGCGATGAGGCCGACCGCGAACAGATCGCTCGCGGGGGTGACCTCGGCGCCCAGCGCGTGTTCGGGGGACATGTACTGCGGAGTGCCGATGACCCCGCCGGTACGGGTGAGCTGCGTACTGTCGGCGGCCCGGGCGATCCCGAAGTCGATGACGTACGGTCCGGCCGCGCCCAGCAGCAGGTTGGCGGGCTTCAGGTCGCGGTGCACGACCCCGGCGGCGTGGATGGAGCCGAGGGCCCGCGCCGTGCAGCCGACCAGCTGGAAGACCGCGGGCAGCGGCAGCGGCCCGTAGGCGCTCAGGGCGTCGTGCAGCGACAGTCCCGGTACGAACACCGAGGCGAGCCAGGGCGAGGCGCCCGTGGTGTCGTGGTCGAGGACCGGGACGAGGTGGTAGCCCTGCACCCGGCGCGCGGCCCGGACCTCCTGCTCGAAGCGGCTGCGGAAGTCCGGGTCCTGCCCGAACTCCCGGCGGATCAGCTTCAGCGCGACGGGCTGCCCGCCGCGCGTGTGCGAGAGGTAGACGGTGCCCATGCCGCCCTCGCCGATCCGGGCGATGAGCCGGTAGCCGGCGGTCTCGCGGGGGTCCTGGGGCTCAAGTGGAGCAAGTACGCTGCCGGTTCCGGTGGTCACGTGCAAAAAGCCTACGTGAGGGACCCGGCCCGATCAGCACGGATGTACGAGTAAATACCCCGCGTGACGGCCGGAGTTGGCCCGGCGCGGCACGGATTCGCCGGGCCGGGCCCGTACTCCCCCACGTGAGTACGGGCCCACTGCGATGTCCGTCGTGCCCGGAAGCCGTTCAGGACGTTGCTCCGGACGTCGTTCCGGTCAGGGGGCGTACTTGTAGCCCACCCGGCGCACGGTCTGGATCGCACCTCGGTGGGCGGCGCCCAGCTTCCGGCGCAGCCGTGCGACGTGCACGTCGACCGTGCGGCCGTCGCCGACGTGGCCGTAGCCCCAGACGGTGGTCACCAGCTGGTCGCGGCTGTGCACCCGGTGCGGGTGCGCGACCAGGTGGGCCAGCAGCTCGAACTCCAGGTACGTCAGGTCCAGGACCTCGCCGTCCACCTCGGCGGTGCGCTGTGCGGGGTCGATGCGGACCAGGTCGTCGCCGGTGACGGCCGCGGCGCCGGGGGCCGGGGCGGCGGGGACGGACTGGGGGGAGAAGGCGATCGGCGGCTGCTGGTCGGCCGGTACGAGCACCAGGTAGCCGACCATCGGCGGCTGGCCGGGGAGGCTGGGCAGGGTGTGCGCGGGGGCCGGCAGCCAGGTGGCGCCCGGCGGCAGGAAGTCCACGACGCGAGCGACCTCGTCGCGGTCCACGGCGCGCAGGCGGTGCCGCGGACTGGGCGGGAAGCTCGGGTAGGTCAGGGGCGAGGTCGCAGCGGAGGCAGAAGCGAAGGAACGGGTGTTCGCCATGAGTGGTCAGCTCTTTCACGCGGAGTAGTCGGCAGGAGACGTACGTAAAGGCGTCGTCTTGTGTCGTACCGCGCAGACCGAAGGCCTGGGGGGAGGTCCGTTGGAGGTCCCGGAGGCTTTAGAGGGCCGGCGCGTTCTTCGCGCGGCAACACACCCGGTCGAAATCGTGATCCTGACGGGACGGCCAGAACGGCTCGAGGTCGCTGCGACCTGTCGTCGATGAGTGCGGGTGGCTGGCCATGCCCCCATTCAAGCAGATGCAGGGGTGCCGGGGCAGACCCCGTCTCATTCTATGGATCGGAATCCCATATTCCGTGATCATGGTATGAACGGACCATTGCAATCCCGACAATCCGTCACCCGCCCAGCGGCCTGCGCCACTCCAACCCGGTCGTCCCGTATCGCATGGTGAGCGAATCCGTCCCAGCGCCTACTGCCCGCCCGGGACCCAGTCCGAGGTATCGCGGTGGCGGCTCAGCCCCACGGCGTCGAACTCGTCCTCGCGCCGGCTCCCCCGTACTCCCAGCTGCCGCAGGGCCCGGGAGATGGGACTGAGCCTTCGCGAGAACAGCTTCCTCGTCGGCTCGTCCAGCGGTCCCAGCGCGAGTGCGCCGCCGGCCCAGACGGCCGCCCGCTGCTCGCCGACTCCGCCGAAGTACTCCGCCTCCACGTAGGCGACCGCCCCTGCGGCCGACCACCGGGCCAACAGCACGTCGAAGCCTCCTGGCAGCCGCCAGAACCCCAGGGCTCCCCCCTCGCTCCCGTCCGTGACGGCATCGAAGACCTCACCGGTCATCGGCATGAGCGACAGACCCTGTCCCAGCGGCACCACCCGGGACCCGGGAACCTCCCGCGATGCGGCGCGCAGTACCTCCTCGCCCGCGATCACCGCCTGCAACACGTAAGCCACTCGGAGCCCCCTCAAGACGTTCGGAGCCCCATCCTGTCCGACCCGGCGCGCACGAACCCACCCCGGGCACCCACCCCGGGCACCCTCGGACGGCACGGCGCCCGCCGTCCCCGGAGGGAGGGCGGGCGTCGTGTGGTGTCAGGGGCGGGGGGCCGGGGTCAGACCAGGCCGTCCTTTTCCAGGGCGGTGCAGCAGGTGTCCGTGATGAGGCGGGTCACCACGTACGGGTCCACGTTCGCGTTCGGGCGGCGGTCCTCGATGTAGCCCTTGCCGTCCTTCTCGACCTGCCACGGGATGCGGACCGAGGCGCCGCGGTCCGAGACGCCGTAGCTGTACTCGTTCCACGGGGCGGTCTCGTGCAGGCCGGTGAGGCGCTCGTCGATGCCGGCGCCGTAGTTCTTGACGTGGTCCAGCGGCTTGCTGCCCTCGCCCAGCGACTCGGCCGCGCAGATGATCGCGCGGTAGTCCTCGCGCATCGCCTTCGTGGAGAAGTTGGTGTGCGCGCCCGCGCCGTTCCAGTCGCCCTTGACCGGCTTCGGGTTCAGCGTCGCGGAGACGTTGAAGTCCTCGGCGGTGCGGTAGAGCAGCCAGCGCGCGATCCACAGCTGGTCGGAGACCTCCAGCGGGCCGACGGGGCCGACCTGGAACTCCCACTGGCCGGGCATGACCTCGGCGTTGATGCCGGAGATGGCCAGGCCCGCCGCGAGACAGTGGTCCAGGTGCTTCTCGACGATGTCGCGGCCGAAGATCTCGTCCGAGCCGACGCCGCAGTAGTAGCCGCCCTGCGCGGCCGGGAAGCCGTTGACCGGGAAGCCGAGCGGGCGGGTGCCGTCGAAGAAGGTGTACTCCTGCTCGATGCCGTAGATCGGCGCCTGGTCGGCGAACTTCTCGGCGATCGGACGCAGCAGCGCGCGGGTGTTCGACTCGTGCGGGGTCATGTCGATGTTCAGGACCTCGCACAGGACGAGGACGTTGTCGCCGCCGCGGATCGGGTCCGGGCAGGTGAACACCGGCTGCAGTACGCGGTCCGAGGCGTGGCCCTCGGCCTGGTTGGTGCTCGAACCGTCGAAGCCCCAGATCGGCAGCGCGTCGCCGTCCGCCATGATCTTGGTCTTGGAGCGCAGCTTCGCCGTCGGCTCGGTTCCGTCGATCCAGATGTACTCAGCCTTGTAGCTCACGGGGCCCCATCCTTCGGTGCGTCGCTCCGGCGCAGACTCTGCGGGTGCTGCGCTGCGTCCTGCGGATCGCGTACGGCGGCTCACGTCCCTGTGGTGCGCGTACGGCGAATTCGTTCTGCGGTGTAGACCGCAGCGTGCCCGCTCGCGATTTCTCTTCCGTTGCCCGTGTGTGAACCCCGTGTTACCGAGGTTTACTCCGCAGGTGGGGGTGGTTGTGCGGGTTGCCGTCCGGACGCCCGTACGGGTGGGGCAGACTAGGCGGGTGAGCATTTCGTACGATTTGACGTCCGCCGGAGATGCCGCCGCAGAGGCCGCCTCCGGGCCGCGCCCCCGGGTCGGGCTGCTGGGCACCGGCCCCTGGGCCCGCCGCACCCACGCCCCCGCCCTCGCCGCACACCCCGGCTCCGAGTTCGCCGGAGTCTGGGGCCGGCGCCCCGAAGCCGCGGCCGAGCTGGCGCGCGAGTACGGGGTGAAGGTGTACGAAGACCCCGACGCGCTGTTCGCCGACTGTGACGCCGTGGCCTTCGCACTCCCGCCCGACGTACAGGCCCCGCTCGCCGTGCGCGCGGCCGCCGCCGGCTGCCACCTGCTGCTCGACAAGCCCGTCGCCACGACCCCGGACGCCGCCCGCGCGGTCGCCGCCGCCGTGGCCGAGCACCGGGTCGCCTCCGTCGTCTTCCTCACCCTGCGCTTCGCCGAGCCGACCGCCGGCTGGGTCGCGGAGCAGGCGGAGCGCACGGGCTGGTTCACCGCCGCCGCGCACTGGCTCGGCGCGGTCTTCCCGCCCGACGGCGAGCCCAGCGCCTACGCGGACTCGCCCTGGCGCAAGGCCAAGGGCGGGCTGTGGGACGTGGGCCCGCACGCCCTGTCCGTCCTCATCCCCGTCCTCGGCGACGTCACCGAGGTCAGCGCCACCCGCGGCCCCGCCGACGTGGTCCAGCTGGCGCTGCGCCACACCGGCGGGGCGGCCAGCACCGCCGTGCTCAGCCTCAGCTCGCCGCGCGCGGCCGCCGGGGTGGGCCTGGAGCTGCGCGGGACGGACGGCGTCTTCGCCCTGCCGGAGTGGAGCAACGTCCCGGGGGCCTACGGCCGCGCCCTGGACGCGCTCCTCACCTCGGCCCGCACCGGGGTGCCCGACGTACGGGGTGCCGAGTTCGGGGCCCGGCTGACGGAGATCCTGGCGGAGGCGGAGGGCCTGCTGCCCGAGTGAACGCCCTCGGGGACGCCGGCGCCCGGCGCTACTTGATGACCGCGTTGGCCACGATGATGGCCAGCCCGATGGTGGCGTCGGCGACCCCGATGAGCAGCGCCGAGGCGAGCTTGTAGCCGACCCGCAGGGCCACGAAGGCACCCCAGGCGAACAGCATCGCGGTGTTCACGCCGAGCCCGATGGCCGTGACCCCGTGCGAGTCCCAGCCGGCGAGTCCGGCGACGAGCAGGAGCAGGACCGTGGGCAGGGTGGCCGCGATCATCGGCCACTCGTTCCACAGCGCCCGCCCGAGGATCCGCCACCGGTGCCCGGCCGAGCCGGCCTGATGGGTGCTCATGTGGTGCGAGTACCCGTGCGCGAGCCCGGCCGTGGCGGCCGTGACGAGCACCCAGCTGGCGTCGTAGAAGGGGGTGTACTCCCCGCCCTTCTGGTCGAGCGCGGCCAGCAGCCCGGACGCGAGCACGGTCCCGTACACCCCGCCGAACATCCAGTCGGCGCCGCGCCGGGGCGGGGGGAGCGGCGGGATCGCGGACACGGGGAGGTCCGGCGGCGCCGGCGGCTCGCCGGGCGTGGTGGGACGCGGGTGCTGCTGCTCGTTCACGCTGAATCCTTTGGTGCGGTACGTCCCCTTTGTGCTGGCCTCACCCTACGAGGCCCGGGATGGGGCCGGTGTGAAGGCGGCGACGGGGCGGTCCGGCGGCTGCCGGGGTGCGGCCGGTGGTGGGCGGGGTGCGGCCGGGCGCGGCCGGAGTGCGGCCTCACTCCGGCGGCGCAGCGGCGGAATACCTTGGGGCGCGGGCGACTTGAACCCCGCATGGCAACTCTTGGACTCATTGGAAGCGGCAACATCGGCAGCACCCTCGCACGGCTCGCCGTGGACGCGGGGCTGGACGTGGTCCTCAGCAATTCCCGGGGACCGGAGACACTGGACGCCCTGGTGGCCGAACTCGGGCCGCGGGCCCGGGCCGCCACCCCGGCCGAGGCGGCGGCCGCCGGCGACTGGGTCGTGGCCACCATCCCGCTCGGGAGCTACCGCGAACTGCCCGCCGGGGCACTGGCGGGCAAGGTCGTGCTCGACACGCTCAACTACTACCCCGAGCGCGACGGGGTCTTCCCCGCCCTGGAGGCGGAGGAGACCACCACCAGCGGGCTCGTCCAGGAACACCTGTCCGGGGCGCAGGTCGTCAAGGCGTTCAACAACATCTACTTCACGCACCTGCTCGCCCTCGCCCGCCCGGCCGGCTCCCCGGACCGCTCGGCCCTGCCGATCGCCGGGGAGGACCCGGCCGCCCGCGCGTCCGCCACCCGGCTCCTGGACCTGCTCGGCTACGACGCGGTCGACGCCGGGGAGCTCGCCGAGAGCTGGCGCTTCCAGCGCGACACGCCCGTGTACGTGCTCCCGTACGCCGAAGACCTGTCCCGCCCGGGGGGTCTCGCCGAGGACCCGGGGAGCGTCGCCGACGCGGCCACCGTCCGCGCCGCCCTGGCGAAGGCGGTCCGGCCGGCGGGCTCCGCCGGATGAGGATCCTGGCGGTCGGCGCCGGCGCCGCGGGCGGCTACTTCGGCGCCCGCCTCGCCCGGGCCGGGCAGGACGTCACCTTCCTCGTGCGACCCCGGCGGGCCGAGGCCCTGCGGGCGCGCGGGCTGCGGGTGAGCGGGCCGGGGGAGGAGATCGTCCTCGCCCCGCAGCTCGTCACCGCCGGGGCGCTGGAGGAGACGTACGACCTCGTCCTGCTGTCCGTGAAGTCCACCTCCCTCGAAGCGGCCGTCCGGGACCTCGCCCCGGCGGTCGGTCCCGGGACGGCGATCCTGCCCCTGCTCAACGGAATGGCCCACCTCGACCTCCTCGCGGACCGGTTCGGGGACGGGGCGGTGCTCGGCGGAGTCGCCAAGGTGGTCACCACCCTGAACGAGCACGGCGACATCCTGCGGATGGCTCCGCCCACCGTGGTGCTCACCGGCGAACGCGACGGCCGCCCCTCGGCGCGGGTGGACGCCGTGCGCGCGGTGCTGGCCGGCGCGGGGATCGACACCCCGGACGTGCCCGACATCATCGGCGCCATGTGGCACAAGTGGGTCTTCATCACCACCCTGGTGGCGGTCACCTCCCTGGCCCGCGGAGCCGTCGGCGAGATCAACGCCCTGCCCGGCGGGACCGAGTTCGGCCTCGCGGTCCTCGCGGAGGCCGCCGCCGTGTCGGCCGCCTCGGGGTACCCGGTGCCGGAGTCCGAACTCGCCTCCACGGCACGGATGCTGGCCGCCCCGGACTCTCCGCTGACCCCGTCGATGTACCGGGACCTGCTCGCCGGTCACCCGACCGAGGTCGAGCATGTGCTCGGAGACCTGACGGACCGGGCCCGCAAGTTCGACGTCCCCACCCCGCTCCTCGATCTCGCGACGCTCCAGCTGCGGGTCCAGCAGCGGCGGGTGGTGGCGGGGGAGTAGGGAGGCAGGGGCACAGGGCGTCCAGGGCGTTCAGGGGGCCTGCGCGGGCGGCCTCGGGGTCGTTCGCACAGGCCCCTTCGGGGTGGCCTCGGGGTCTGCTCAGGGTGATCACCGATGGGCAACGCGCGGTGACAGGAGGACCGTTGGTGTCAGAGCCAACCGAGCCGCCTTCTCCAGGAGCCACCGATGAACGCACGCCCCCGCACCCTCCGCCGGATCGCCGTCACCGGCATCGTCCTGGCGGCCCTCGCCGTGGGCACGGGCGCCCCGGCCGCACTGGCCGCATCCGGTGGGTCCGGTGCGTCCGGTGGGTCCGTGGGCTCCGCCGCGACCGCCGTCCACACCGGGCCGGTGGCCGCCCGTGACCCCGCCGCGCTGCGGGCCTTGCTGGCGTCCCTGCCCGACGAGGTCTCGGCGGGGGCGCTGGCGCGGCTGTCCGGCGAGGGGCTGCGCACGCCGTGGACCGGGGCCGCCGGGCCGGTCGCCGCGGACGCGGACCTGCCGATCGGCAGCGTCACCAAGCTGTTCACGAACGCCCTGGTGCTGCGGCTCGTCGCGGAGCACCGGATCGAGATCGACGCGCCGGTGCGCCGCTACCTGCCCGACCTGATACCGGGCGCCTACGCCGGAGTGACGGTACGGCAGCTCATGGACCACACCGCCGACCTGCCGATGGCCGCGAGTGAATCCGCCGATCCGCGCACCATGGTGCTCGACACGTTCGCGGCGGACGCGGCCGCCCGCCCGGGCCGCATACCCGCCCCGGGCTCGGTCCAGCAGTACAACGGGACGAACAGCTTCGTCGCCGGACTGCTCGTGGAGCGGATATCCGGCCGGACGTACGCGGAGGAGCTGCAGCGCCGCATCGTCCGCCCGCTGGGGCTGCGCCGGACCGGGATGTCCACGGACCCGCGGACGGCCAGGTTCTGGGCGGAGGGCGGCCTGGTCTCCACCGCGGCCGACCTGGACCGCTTCACGGCGGCCCTGCTGGGCGGCCGGCTGCTGGCGCCCGCCGAGCAGCGGCAACTGTACGAGGTGCCGGACGTGCCCAACGCCCCGGAGAACACCTGCCTGTCGCCGAAGGCCTGCTTCAGCGCGGGCGGACTGATGCGGTACGAGACGGCGGGCACCGTGGTCTGGGGCAAGACGGGGTCCGGTCCCGGCTGGTCGGCCGGGGTGTTCGCCACCGAACAGGCCGGCCGCCGGCTCGTCTACGCCCACCAGCCGAAGCCCGGTACGTCCAAGAAGCAGCAGATCGGGCGCGTCGTGGAGTTCGTGGACGCGGGCTTCGCCGGATAGGCCGGATAGGAGGCTCAGGCAGTCCCGGCCGGGGCCGTGCGGGAGAGGGCGTCGCGGACGGACTCCTCCGAGCGGGCCACCACCGCGGTGCCGTCCTCGGCCGTGATGATCGGGCGCTGGATCAGCTTCGGGTGCGCCGCGAGATGGCTGATCCAGGCCCCGCGGGCCGCTTCGGTCTCCGCGCGCGGCAGGTCCCGTACGCCGGTCTCCCTGGCGAGGGGGTCCGAGGTGCGGGTGATGTCCCAGGGCTCCAGCCCCAGCCGGCCCAGGACCTCACGGATCTCGGCCTCGGACGGCACGTCCTCCAGGTAGCGGCGGACGGTGTACTCGGCGCCCTCCGCGTCCAGCAGGGTCAGTGCGCTACGGCACTTCGAGCAGGCGGGATTGATCCAGATCTCCATGCCCGAAAGCTTAGCGAGGCCTTGTCTGGCCAGGTCCTTTGTCAGTGGTCGCCGGTAAAATTCAAGGAGAAGGACAGGACGCCAACTTGCCTTTGGGAGGCTGTAGATGGCCACTGCCATGACCCTGCACACCATCGAGCCCATCAAGAAGAAGCCGCTGCCGGCGGGGCTGCCCCGGGAGTGGTACGAGAGCCACAACCGGCGGCTGAAGGCGATGCGCCTGGCGATATCGCTGCTCGACTCGGGCACCTATGACGCTCAGCGCGCCACCAACCGCAAGATCCGCACGATGGCCGTCCGGACGGGCATCCGCCGGCCGTCGAACGTCACCTGCAAGATGGTCCGCTCCTTCATCCGCGACGCCGGGTAGGCCTCAGCCCGCCTCGGGGACCCTCGGGGAGCCGAAGGCGCGGCCCTGTTCCTCGGGCCGCGGCAGGAGCTCTTCGAGGGTCTGGGCGGCCGGGGCCGCCCGGAGTGGGGCGGGGGCTTCGATCTGCTGGTTCTGGTTCCGCGCCGGGTGCTGTTCCGCCGCGGCCCCGTGCCCGGCGAGGCCGAGCACGATCGAGCCGGTGATCAGGGCTACGGCTCCGGCCGCCGCGATCACCGCCGTGATCCGCTGGTTGTGTTTGTACGGTGCGCGCATCGAATGGACCTCGGTTTCCGTGCGGGGAGGGCGGGGAGGACTGGGAGGACTGGGGCCGAGCGAAGCACGGAAATGGACCTGAATGGGCGATTGTCGCCGTTTGGTCATGTGATCAGTACGGCGTGGTCACCGGTCACCGGTCATTGGTCACCGCGCCTTGCCCGGTGCCTCGTCCCGCATCCCGTCCGGCTCCGTGGACGGGGAGAGGGACAGGGGCAGGGACAGCACCAGCAGGGCCACGTCGTCGCGCGGCCCGCCCCCGCTGAAGGATCGCAAGTCCCGCCACACCGCGGGGGCCAGCCCCGAAGGATCCGTCGCCAGGACGGGCACGCGCGCGGCCAGCGGGTAGAAGTTCCCCGCCGCGTCCCGGGCCTCGGTCACCCCGTCCGTGTACATCAAGAGCCGGTCCCCGGGGCGGACCCGCAGCTCGGCCGGTTGGGCCGGGGTGGGGCCGGCCAGGCCCAGGCCCAGCGGAGGCCCGGGATCCACGTCGACTTCCGAGACGGTGAAACCCCGTAGCAGCAGGGGCGGGGGATGCCCGCACGACACGATCCGTACGAGGTCCAGCCCGGGCGGGAACTCCACCAGCACCGCCGTCGCGAAGAGCTCCGCGTGCGCCACCGACTCGGCCGCCGAGTCCGCCAGCAGCCGCCGGTCCAGCCGGGCCGCCACCGTCGTCAGCTCCGCGTCGTCCAGGACCCCCTCCCGGAAGGCGCCGAGCAGCGAGGCCACCGTGCCGACGGCGGCCAGGCCGTGGCCCTGGACGTCGCCGATCAGCGCGCGCACGCCGTAGGGGCCGACCCGTACGTCGTACAGGTCGCCGCCGACCAGGGTGCCGTGCTGGGCGGCCCGGTACAGGCCGGCGCAGCCGACCGGGCCGACCCGTTCGGGGACGGGCGGCAGCACCGCGAGCTGCGCCGCCTCCGCGACGGTGCGCACGTTCACCAGCTGGGCGTCGCGGCGTTTTCGTACCCAGGCGACCACCACGCTGAGCACGCCGATCGCCGCGACGGTCGCGAGGTCGGAGCCCTGGGCGTGGGCGATCCCGAGCGTGGGCAGGCCGACGAGGAGCAGCACCACGGCGGCGAAGACGGCCGTCCCGGCGGCCCCGTAGGCGAAGGCGGCGACCGGGGGGAGCCCGGCCAGGAAATAGCCCAGCTCGACGTCGCCCGGGGTGATGCGCTGCACGAACACGAGCGTGACGAGGGCCACCGCGGGCGCGAGGCGGGCCCAGCGCGGCGGCGGCGCCCCGCGCAGCCAGCCCGGCTCCTCGCGTCGGCGTCTCACCCCTCCACCCTGATCCCGCCACGGGGGGCGCGCACGCCGGGTGGCTCCTTCCGGCGGCGCCCGCGACAGTGGGGGCGTGACGGAAGCAGATGGCGCGGCGGCGCAGAGCGCAGCGATCAGTACCCGGCTGAACTGGCTGCGCGCGGGGGTGCTCGGCGCGAACGACGGGATCATCTCCACGGCGGGCCTGGTCGTCGGCGTCGCCGGGGCCACGACCTCGCGGACGGCGATCCTGGCGGCGGGCGTCGCCGGGCTGCTGGCGGGCGCGCTGTCGATGGCGGCGGGGGAGTACGTGTCGGTCAGCTCCCAGCGGGACTCCGAGAAGGCGGCGCTGGACCTGGAGCGGCGGGAGCTCGCGGAGGCGCCGGAGGAGGAGCTGGAGGAACTGACGGGGCTGCTCGTGGGCAGGGGGCTGAGCGAGCCGGTGGCGCGGGAGGCGGCGGAGCAGCTGACGGAGCGGGACGCGCTGCGGGCCCACGCCCGCGTGGAGCTGGGGATCAACCCCGACGAGCTGGCTAACCCCTGGCATGCGGCGGCGGCGAGCTTGGTGGCGTTCACGGTCGGGGCGCTGCTGCCGCTGCTGGCGATCGTCCTGCCCGGGGCCTCGGGGCGGGTCCCGGTCACCGTGGTCGCGGTCCTGCTCTCCCTGACCCTGTGCGGGGTGCTCAGCGCCCGGCTGGGCGGGGCGCCCGTGGCCCGCGCGATCCTGCGCAACGTGGCCGGCGGCGCCCTGGCCATGGCGGTGACCTACGCGGTGGGCACCTGGCTGGGCGCGGCCACCTGACCCCTGGTGTCGCCGGGCCCCTTCCGGGCGGTGTCGCTGTCAAGATGGGGTCATGCGTATCGCAGTCACCGGTGCCACCGGGCTCATCGGCAGCGCCCTCGGGCGGTCACTGACGGCAGACGGGCACGAGGTCGTCCGGTTCGTGCGCCGGGAGCCCGCCGGGCCCGGCGAGGCGCGGTGGGATCCGGCGCGGGGGTACGTGGACCCGGCCGGGCTCGCCGGCTGCGAGGCCGTCGTGCACCTCGCCGGGGCCGGGGTCGGGGACCACCGCTGGACGGACGCCTACAAGCGGGAGATCCGCGACAGCCGGGTCAAGGGCACGGCCGCCGTCGCCGCGGCCGTCGCCGCCATGGACGAGCCGCCCGCGACGCTCGTCTGCGGCTCCGCCGTCGGGTACTACGGCGACACGGGCGACCGGATGGTCGACGAGGACGCCCCGGCGGGGGAGGGGTTCCTCCCCGAGGTCTGCGTCGCGTGGGAAGCCGCCGCCGCGCCCGCCCGGGACGCCGGGATCCGGACCGTGCACGCCCGTACCGGACTGGTCGTCGCCGCCGAGGGCGGGGCCTGGGGGAAGCTGTTCCCGGTCTTCAAGGCCGGCATCGGCGGCCGCCTCGGCAACGGCCGCCAGTACTGGTCGCACATCTCGATGCACGACGAGATCGCCGCCCTGCGCCACATCATCGACACGCCCGCCCTGACCGGGCCGGTGAACCTCACCGCCCCCGAGCCCCGGACCAACCGCGAGGTCACCGCCGCGATGGGCCGGGTCCTGCACCGCCCGGCCGTCTTCGCCGTGCCCGCGCCGGTCATGCGCGTGGTGCTCGGGGAGTTCTCCCAGGACGTGCTGGGCAGCCAGCGGGTGCGGCCCGCCCGGCTGCTGGAGTCCGGCTTCGTCTTCCGGTACCCGGGGATCGAGGAGTCCATCAGGGCCGCGCTGGAGGCCTGAAACGCCCCGGAGCTCCGGGGGAGCGCCCCGGCGCACACTTCGAGGCACATGTGAGCCGAATGCGACCGTCGTGCGACCGGAGTTGACCGCATCGCCTGTAATGGTCCGCCCAACTCGGGTTCCGCTCGACTCCGTTGGGGGAAGGAGGTTCCCCACACAGCCGGGCCGACCTCGGGGAGGGGCACGTGCTCAACAGCACCAGCGCACACGCACACCATGCGGACGTGGTCATCGTAGGAGCCGGAGTCTCCGGACTCGCGGCAGCGCACCACCTGATCGCGGCCGGGGTCACGGTCATCGTCCTGGAGGGCGCCGACGACGCCGGCGGCCGGATGGCCACCGAGACCGTGGACGGCTTCCGGCTCGACCGGGTCGGCCAGCTCCTCAACACCGCCTACGCCGAACCGGCCCGCACCCCGGGCCTGGAAGGCCTGGTCCTCAAACCCTTCGCGCACGGCGCCCTCGTCCACAGCGAAGGCAGGACCCTGCGCGCCGGCGCCCTCACCCCGGCCCGCGCCCTGACCAGCGGCTCCCTCGACCAGGCCCGGATCGGCGCGGCGCTCGCCCGCCTCGCCGCCCTGCCCGAGGAACGCCTCCTGGCCCGTCCCGAGCGCACCGCGCACGCCGCCCTGAGCTCCAGGAGCCTCGGTACGACGCTGCGCCCGCTCCTGGCCGCGCTCCTGCGCGACCCCGCACTCGGCACCTCCAGCCGCGTCGCCGACCTGGCCCTGCGCACCTTCGCGCGCGGCCGCCTCGCCGTACCCGAGGGCGGCGCCGCCACCCTGCCCGGCCTGCTCGCCGCCGCGCTGCCGCCCGGCACCGTGCGCACCGGGGTCCGGGTCCGCTCCCTCGCCACCAACCTGGTCACCACCGAGGAGCACGGCGACTTCAGCTGCCGCTCCGCGGTCCTGGCCACCGGCGCCCGCGCCGCGGCCGAACTGCTCCCCGGCCTGCGCGTGCCCGCCTTCCACCAGGTGACCGTGATGCACCACGCCACCACCACCCCGCTCCCCTGGGACGGCTCGCTGCTCCTGGACGGGGACCCGGACTGGCCCGTCGCCCACACCGCGGTGATGAGCGCGGTCGACCCGACGCGCGCCCCCGCCGGCCGCAGCCTGGTCACCACCACCGTGCTCGGCCCGCCGCCGCCCACCCGGACGGTCGCCTCGCGACTGGCCCGGCTCTACGAGACCGCGACCCGGGACTGGGACCTGCTCGCCGTCCACCACACGCCCGAGGCCGTCCCCGCCATGCCGCCGCCCCAGGACACCCGGCGCACCGTCAGGGTCCTGGCCGGGCTGTACGTGTGCGGCGACCACCGCGACACCAACACCGTCGAGGGCGCCCTGCGCTCCGCCCGCCGCGCCGCCGCCGCCCTCCTGCGCGACGTGGGCATCCCGGTCCCGACCGCCCCGACGGCCGCCCTCCCGGTGGCGGCCTGACCCAACCACCCACCGGTTCTGCCCTGCGGGGCCCGCAGGGCAGAACCGGCCCGGCGAAAATCAGCCCCTCCGGCGTTTGAGGAGCGGGGTCCGGGGCGGAGCCCCGGGAGCGCCCCCGCAGGCACACCACGGCGCAGCCCCGCCCCACCCGGGGGCCCCGGGGACGCACGCCCCCGCAGCCCCCGCAGCCCCGACCCGCAGGATCAGGACAAGGCGGCCACCCGGTCCCGGTACCCCCGCACGGCCGACGCGTCCCGGTACGGCTCGAGCCGCCGCTCGAAGTCCCGTACGTACTCCACCGCCCGCACCGACCGCATCTCCATCGCCTGCTGCGCCGCCTCCGCGCCCAGCGCGCACGCCTGGTCCAGCTCGCCCAGCCCCAGCCGCGCCGTGGCCAGCACCACCCGGCAGAACAGCCGCGACCGCGCGTACGAGGGCGCCCGCAGCTGCAGGGACCGCTCCGCGTGCTGCGCCGAGGCCCGGTACTGCTGGAGGTCCCGGTGGCAGTGCCCGAACTCGTCCGCGAGCTGCGCCTCGTCGTAGTCGCGCGCCCAGTGCGGTACGTCGTCCCCCGGCCGGGCCGCGCCCAGCGCCCGCTCGGCCCGCACCAGCGAGGCCGTCGACGCCCTGACCTCCCCGAGCACCGCGTGCCCGCGCGCCTCGGCCGAGTGCAGCAGCGCCTGCACCACCGGCGGCGGCCCGGAGCCCACGCCCTGCTGGGCCACCCTGGCCAGCTGCACCGCCTCCCGGCCGTGGCCGAGGTAGACCGCCTGCCGGCTCATGGTGATCAGCACGTACGCCCCGTACGGCCGGTCCCCGGCGGCCTGGGCCAGCCGCAGCGCCTGGACGAAGTACCGCTGGGCGAGCCCGTGCGCGGCGATGTCGTACGAGGTCCAGCCCGCGAGCCGGGTCAGATCGGCGGCGGCCGAGAACAGCCGGCGTCCGGTGGTCTCCCCGTAGGTGCCGCGCAGCATCGGCTCGGCCTCGTGCTCCAGGTACCGCACGAGGGCCTGGCGGGCATGGCCGCCCCCGTAGGCGTGGTCGAGGGTGCGGAACAGGTCGCCCACCGATCTGAGCGCCGCGATGTCGCCGCCGGTCACCCGCTGCCCGGGCCCGCGGTCGATCTGCCGCTGCCGCGGCACCGAGGCCCGGCCCTGCACGGGTACCCGGGCGGCCTGCTCGGCGCCCCGGCCGACCCGCTCGTCGGCCCGGCCGATCAGCCAGTCCCGGCTGGGCACCACCAGCCCGGCCGGGGTGAAGGCGATCTTGCGCAGCTCGGCGTGCGAACCGGAGTCCTTGCGCCACAGCCCGCTCGCGATGTCGACGGCCTCCTCGGGGGTGGCCGCGAACTCCAGGCCCGCGTACACCGGGGCGCACGCGTCCAGCCCCAGGTCCTGGGCCGACAGCCGCCGCCCCAGGCGCCGGGTGAACACCTCCGCGATCAGCGCCGGGGTGGTGCCGCGCGGCTGCTGCCCGCGTAGCCAGCGGGTCACGGAGGTCTTGTCGTACCGCAGATCGAGACCGTGCTCCAGACCGAGCTGGTCGACACGGCGGGCGAGCCCGGCGTTGGAGAACCCGGCCTCGGCGATCAGTGCCGAGAGCTGCCGGTTGGGGACACGCTGGGCAGGTCGTTCCGTCATCGGCTCCACGGTCTCCTGACGTGACGGACCGGAGTCCCGGCCCTGTGAACGGCGTGAATGTAGCGGCGAACCTTGCCCGTACCGCCCTCTCTGTCCCACATTCATCCGATCGTGTGCAGAACCGGTGGGTCTCTTTACGGACCGACCCCCTCCACCCGCGTACGCTGCGCCCCATGACCCGCCGGCCCACCGGGGAGCCTCCCCCCGGCAGCTGCGAGCGCCCCGACGGCGGCGACGGCAGCCACGCAGAGTCCACGGCCGTGCCGCACGGGCCCGAGCTGACGGCGCCCGAGCTGACCGCGCCCGAGCTGACCGAGGCGGAGTGCCGGCGGTGCGGGACGTACATCGCGGGTCTCGACGGGCGCTATGCGTGCGGGGTCTGCGGCTGGGTGAACGACCACTCCGAGGGGCACCGCCGGCTGCCCCGGGCGGACGAGGACCCGGACCGCCCCCCGGAGGGCCGCAGGCGGCCCAAACAGCTCCCCGGACCCCCCGAACCAGGACCTTTCGCGATGTCCGGGACGGGCGGCTGACAGGGGGCGCGGGGGCCGCCGTACCCTTGCTTGGTGCGATAGGTGCACACAGCAAGTTCGTCGGCAGGTTCAACGAGGAGGCGCCGCGGTGGCTGAGCTTGGGTTTGTCCGCATGGGCTTCGGCCCGGAGGCCGTCGAGTACACGGTGGCCTGGGAAGAGCAGCGCCGGGTCCACGCGGCCCGCTTCGCGGACGAGATCGAGGACACCTGCCTGCTGCTGGAGCACCAGCCGGTCTACACGGCCGGCCGGCGCACCGCCGACAACGAGCGCCCGCTCGACGGCACGCCCGTCGTGGACGTGGACCGCGGCGGCAAGATCACCTGGCACGGCCCGGGCCAGCTGGTCGGCTACCCGATCATGAAGCTGCCCCGCCCCGTGGACGTGGTCGCCCACGTCCGCCGCCTGGAGGACGCGCTGATCCGCACCGCCGCCGAGTTCGGCGTGGAGACCACCCGCGTCGAGGGGCGCAGCGGGGTCTGGGTGCTCGGCGACCCGGTGGAGCAACGCCCGAAGATCGGCGGCCTCTCGCTGGACCTGGACCCGCGGCTGCACGACGAGGAGTTCGACGCCCGGCTGAACGGCCCCGAGTACGCCCCGTCCAACGCCGGCCAGCGCCGCGAGGACCGCAAGCTCGCCGCCATCGGCATCCGGGTCGCCAAGGGCGTCACGATGCACGGCTTCTCGTTCAACGTGAACCCGGACAGCACCTGGTTCGACCGGATCATCCCCTGCGGGATCCGTGACGCCGGTGTGACCTCGCTCTCTTACGAGCTGGGCCGCGAGATCACCGTGGCCGAGTTGCTGCCGGTGGTCGAACGGCACCTGAAGGACGTACTGGAGCAGGCGGAACTGCGGCCCCGGGAGATCGAGCCCGCCGCGGGCTGATCCCGGGGGGACGCCCGGGAATGGGTCGGGCCGCCCACAGGTTGGCCGACGTAAGAGCGTATGAAATTACGGGCGTACCCTGGTGGGCGCCGAAGAATCGAAGTCACAGGGAGCCGGTCGTGTCCGCAGTCGCACCCGACGGACGCAAGATGCTGCGCCTAGAGGTCCGTAACGCCCAGACGCCCATCGAGCGCAAGCCCGAGTGGATCAAGACGCGGGCCAAAATGGGTCCCGAGTACACCAAGATGCAGGCCCTGGTGAAGGGCGAAGGACTGCACACGGTGTGCCAGGAAGCCGGCTGTCCGAACATCTACGAATGCTGGGAGGACCGCGAGGCCACCTTCCTCATCGGTGGCGACCAGTGCACCCGGCGCTGCGACTTCTGCCAGATCGACACGGGCAAGCCCGAGGCGCTGGACCGCGACGAGCCCCGCCGCGTCGGCGAGTCCGTGGTCACCATGGACCTGAACTACGCCACCATCACGGGCGTCGCGCGCGACGACCTGGCGGACGGCGGAGCCTGGCTGTACGCGGAGACCGTGCGCCAGATCCACCAGCAGACGGCGGGCCGCGAGAGCGGTCACACCAAGGTCGAGCTGCTGGCCCCGGACTTCAACGCGGTCCCGGAGCTCCTGGAGGAGGTCTTCGCCTCCCGCCCCGAGGTCTTCGCCCACAACATCGAGACGGTGCCGCGCATCTTCAAGCGCATCCGCCCCGGCTTCCGCTACGAGCGCTCGATGGACGTCATCACCCGGGCGCGGGCCTACGGCCTCGTCACCAAGTCCAACCTGATCCTGGGCATGGGCGAGGAGCGCGAGGAGGTCAGCCAGGCGCTGAAGGACCTCCACGAGGCGGGCTGCGAGCTCATCACCATCACCCAGTACCTGCGGCCCTCGCCGCGCCACCACCCCGTCGAGCGCTGGGTGAAGCCGGCCGAGTTCGTGGAGCTGGCGCAGGAGGCTGAGGAGATCGGCTTCTCCGGAGTCATGTCCGGCCCGCTGGTGCGGTCCTCGTACCGGGCCGGCCGCCTCTACCAGCAGGCGATGGAGAAGCGCAGCGGAGCCGTAGCGTAGGTCGCGGGTCCGTCCGAGGAACGAGGGCGGGCACGCGGCCGGAGCGGTGGCGACGCGGAGCTCGACCTTGGGAACGAGAAGCGCGCGACCGTCTGAGTGACTGGTTGAGGCGCATGGTGCGAGAGGTATGTGAACTCGCGCACAAAGTCTTACTTACGGGTAACCCCGCATCGATGCGGCCCCTAGGCTCTTCCTAGCGAGAGTCCTGGTGGGCCGCATCAAGGTTTCATCACTGTTTGACCAGTCGGTCACGCCCTGGTAACACCAGTCAGTGACGATTGTTGGACGCACCGCACACACGCTTGGCCACCCCCGACGTGAGCACCGTGAAAGGGTCGACACCATGCAGGCCGCGCCCGTACGCGCCATCGCCATTCCGTCCTTCACCGACGCCGTCCGAGGCCTGGAGTCGCTGCTGATGAGCGGCGCCCGCCGGAACGCCTGGACGGCCGTCCTGGAAGACCGCCGCAGGGCCCAGGACCGGGTCGAAACCGAGCACGTACTCGAGGCCGCGGCGACCCGGACCGAGAAGGCCACGTAAACTTCGCTGCATGGCGAGGAAGTCAAACGCAGAGACTGCTGCGAACCCCGGGCGACTGAAGCAGATCGCCCTGACGTACAAGATGACGCGCAAGGCCGACCCGAAGGTCGGTCTGATCGTCGCGGGCGTGGGAATCGTCACCTTTGGTGTGTTCCTTGCGATCGGCTTCCTGATCGGCCACCCGGTCTACCTGGGCATCCTGGGCTTCCTGGTGGCGTTCCTGGCGATGGCGATCATCTTCGGACGGCGAGCCGAGACGGCCGCCTTCGGACAGATGGAGGGACAGCCGGGCGCGGCCGCGGCCGTACTGGACAACGTGGGCCGGGGCTGGAGCACCACCCCCGCCGTCGCGATGAGCAAGCAGCAGGACATCGTCCACCGTGCCGTGGGCAAGGCCGGCGTGGTCCTGATCGCCGAGGGCAACCCGAACCGGGTGAAGCCGATGCTCGCGAACGAGAAGAAGAAGCTGGCCCGGATCATGCCCGACATCCCGGTCCACGACTTCATCGTGGGCAAGGGCGAGGGCGAGGTGCCGCTCAAGAAGGTCCGTACGACCCTGATGAAGCTGCCCCGTGTCCTCTCCGGGCCCCAGATCACCCAGGTCAACGACAAGCTGCGGGCCATGGGCGACTTGCTGAGCAACATGCCGATCCCGAAGGGTCCGATGCCCAAGGGGATGCGCATGCCGCGCGGCGGAAAGATGCGCTGATCCGCTTTTCGTATACGACACGTGTGACACGCAAGGGCGCCCCGGGCCGATGGCCCGGGGCGCCCTTGCGTCATGTGTTGCGTCGCGTCTCGGTTCCCTCGCGGAATCCCGTCTCAGATCCTGACCTGTACGGCGCGGCTGAGGCGGTCGTGCAGCCCGCGGCCGTCGCGGTCCCAGACGAGGGCCGGGATCAGCAGGGCGAGCAGTGCGGTGCGGAGTACCACGCGGCCGAATCCGAGCGGGCCGCCATCCTGTGAGACGACCCGGAGGCCCAGGATCCGCTTCCCGGGGGTAAAGCCCACGGTGCCGACCGTCAGGATCACCAGGGTGACGAAGACCGCCAGCGTCCAGTTCCCCGAACCGTTCCAGTCACGGCCGGTGATCAGGCCGTACGCGATGAGCTGGCAGCCCAACCAGTCGATGGCCACGGCGCCGAGCCGGCGGCCGAAACGGGCCACCGAGCCGGGCCCCTGCTGCGGCAGGCCGAGCTGTTTGCCGGGGTACCCGAAGTCGGCACCCATCTCCTCGGCGGCCTCGCGGGGGCCGGAGAGCCAGGATCCGATTGCTTGCCTCTTGTCCACGCGAACACGGTACCTGTGCCGTGCGACGCCGTTCCGGCGGGACCCTGGTTAACTTGTGCGAAACAAATGGGTCATGCTTGAGAAACCCCGTCTGCTTATGGTCGGGTCAGCGTGCGGCACCGCACTGACGCACCACTAGCTATAAAAGCCCGCCCCTGCCCCGGGGACGGGAGTAGGAGGAGTTGGATGTTCAAGAACGCCGACGAAGTGACGCAGTACATCCAGGACAACGACGTCAAGTTCGTTGACGTCCGCTTCTGCGACCTGCCTGGTGTGATGCAGCACTTCACCATCCCGGGGCGCGCGTTCGACCCGAACGAGGAGCTGGCCTTCGACGGCTCCTCGATCCGCGGCTTCCAGGCGATCCACGAGTCCGACATGGCGCTGCGTGCCGACATCACCACCGCGCGTCTGGACCCGTTCCGCAAGGACAAGACGCTCAACATCAACTTCTTCATCCACGACCCGATCACGGGCGAGGCCTACAGCCGTGACCCGCGCAACGTCGCGAAGAAGGCCGAGGCGTACCTCGCCTCGACCGGCATCGCCGACACCGCGTACTTCGGCCCCGAGGCCGAGTTCTACGTGTTCGACAGCGTGCGCTTCGCGACCACCGCGAACGAGAGCTTCTACCACATCGACTCCGAGGCCGGCGCCTGGAACACGGGCTCCGAGGAGAACAACCGTGGTTACAAGGTCCGCTACAAGGGTGGTTACTTCCCCGTAGCCCCGGTCGACCACTTCGCCGACCTGCGCGCCGAGATCTCCCTCGAGCTGGACGCCCAGGGCCTCCAGGTCGAGCGTCAGCACCACGAGGTCGGCACCGGTGGCCAGGCCGAGATCAACTACAAGTTCAACACGCTGCTCGCCGCGGCCGACGACCTGATGCTCTTCAAGTACATCGTGAAGAACGTCGCGTGGAAGAACGGCAAGACCGCGACCTTCATGCCGAAGCCGATCTTCGGCGACAACGGCTCGGGCATGCACGTGCACCAGTCGCTGTGGGCGAACGGCGACCCGCTGTTCTACGACGAGGCCGGCTACGCGGGCCTGTCGGACACCGCCCGCTACTACATCGGCGGCATCCTCAAGCACGCCCCGTCGCTGCTGGCGTTCACCAACCCGACGGTGAACTCCTACCACCGCCTGGTCCCGGGCTTCGAGGCGCCGGTCAACATGGTGTACTCGCAGCGCAACCGCTCCGCCGCGATGCGCATCCCGATCACCGGCTCGAACCCGAAGGCCAAGCGCGTCGAGTTCCGCGCCCCGGACCCGTCCTCGAACCCGTACCTGGCGTTCGCGGCCCTGCTCCTCGCGGGCCTCGACGGCGTCAAGAACAAGATCGAGCCGATGGAGCCGATCGACAAGGACCTCTACGAGCTCTCCCCGGACGAGCACGCGAGCGTCCCGCAGGTCCCGACCAGCCTCGAGGACGTCCTCAAGGCCCTGGAGGAGGACCACGAGTACCTCCTGGCCGGCGGTGTCTTCACCCCCGACCTGATCGAGACCTGGATCGACTACAAGCGCACCCACGAGATCGCCCCGATCGCGCAGCGCCCGCACCCGCACGAGTTCGAGCTCTACTTCGACCTCTAAGCCGTGCCGTGGTCGTGCTGACGCACTGATCGAACGAAGCCCCGCCCCCCTTCTCCGAAAGGGGGGCGGGGCTTCTGCGTTGCGGGGGCGCGGCGCTAGCTTCGGGGGATGGACGACACGTGGAAGACCATCGGGGCGCTCGTGGCGCGGTTCGACGCGCACGACCGGGAGCGCGGGGTGGAGCGCGAGGAGAGCGTGACGCTGCAGATCCTGAAGATCGGGGAGGAGTTCGGGGAGGCCGCGCAGGCCGTGATCGGGGCCAAGGGGACGAATCCGCGGAAGGGCGCCTCGCACACCTGGGCCGATGTGGAGGCGGAGGTCGCCGACGTCATCGTCACGGCGATGGTCGCGCTGGCCCGGATGCGGCCCGACGCCCCCGACTTCTTCGCGGAACACCTGCGGGAGAAGTCCGCGCGGTTCCTCTGACGGGCGCGGCCCGCCGACGGGCGCGCCCGGCCGGCCTGCGCGCTCAGCGCATCAGCGCATCAGCGGCATCGCGCCCGTGAGGTCGCGCAGGCAGCGGATCGCCAGTTCCGCGGGGGAGCCGGGGCCCGAGGGCGGGGTGTCCGTGGTGGACCAGAGTTCCAGGGCGATGCGGATCGCGTCCGTGGCCGCCGCCGCGAGGAGGCGGACGGCGAGGGGTTCGGCGTCCGGGCCGGCGAGCCGGGCCACGACCGGGACCAGGCGCTCCTCGGAGTCCTGGTTGACCCGGTACCAGACGGCCCGCAGCGCCTCGTCGCCCGTGGCGGCGCGCAGCAGGCCGCGGGTGACCTCCAGGCCCTCTTCGAGCGCCTGGGGGCCCGTGAGGGAGCGGGTGACGGCACGCTCCAGGGCCTCGGTGAGCGGGGTGCCGGGGTCCTCCTCAGCGAGCAGTGCCCGCCAGGCGTCGCCGCCGACCGCGAGCAGCGGGGCGACGGCCTCCTGCTTGTTGCGGAAGTAGCGGTAGAACGTGCGCAGCGCCACGCCCGCGCGGTGGGCGATGTCCTCGGCGGTGGTGCCGTCGGGGCCGTGCTCGGCGAAGAGCGCGCAGGCGGCGCGGGCGATGTCGAGCTGGGTGGCCGCCTTGCGGCGCTCGTTCAGCGACTGGGCTCCGGGGCCGGCCTGGGGGGCGTACGGACGAGGGGATCTCACCGGGGAAGGATACCTCGGGACCTAGCAGGGAATGCGCGTTTTGACACGGTGGCAAAACGTGCCATCACGGGAGTACGCTCCTCCCCATGAATCGTTACGAAGGACGTCGCGTCCTCATCACCGGCGGCGGCTCCGGCATCGGCCAGGCCACCGTCCACCGCATCCTCTCCGAGGGCGGCCGGGTCCACACCGTGGACGTCAGCGAAGCCGGCCTCAAGGCCACCTCCGACCGGGCGGCCGCCGACGGGCACGCGGACCGCCTCACCACCGCGGTCCTCGACATATCCGACGAGGCCGCGGTCAAGGCGGGCATCGCCGCCGCCGTCGACACCCTCACCGGGATCGACGTACTGGTCAACGCCGCGGGCATCCTGCGCTCCGCGCACACCCACCAGACCACGCTCGAGTTCTGGAACAAGATCATCGCCGTGAACCTGACCGGTACGTTCCTGGTCATCCGCGAGTCGCTGCCGGCGCTGCTGGCGGGCGACCAGCCGGTCGTCGTCAACTTCAGCTCCACCTCGGCGTCCTTCGCCCACCCCTACATGTCCGCCTACGCGGCCAGCAAGGGCGGCATCCAGTCGATGACCCACGCGCTCGCAGCCGAGTACAGCAAGCAGGGGCTGCGCTTCGTCGCGGTCGCGCCCGGCTCCATCGAGAGCGGCATGACCACCGGCAACGGCCCGGGCCTGCCCGAGGACACCGACTGGAGCCTGTTCGCCAAGCTCGCCCCGGCCCTCGGCCAGGGCTTCGCCGGCCCGCAGACGGTCGCCGGCGTCGTCGCCATGCTGGGCTCCGAGGACGGTGCCTTCATCACCGGCACGGAGATCCGCATCGACGGCGGCACGCACGCCTGATGCGGCGAGGGGGCGTCAGCCCCTGAAGCGGTCCCACAGCCGGGGGAAGCGCTCCGCGAGCACGGCTTCGTTCTCGAAGTCCAGCGCGGCGCCCTCCGGCTCGGCCGGTTGCAGCGGGATGCCCAGGTCCGGCGCCACCGCTCCGGTCAGCTGCTCGTAGGCCTCGTCCGCCGCGTACCCCAGCTCCTCGCCGTCCCCGTCGATCTCCTCGTCGAACTCGTCGAGCAGCTCCGCGAGCTGGTCGGGATCGTGCACCCCGCCCTCGAAGACCTCCCGGCCCTGGCCGATCAGCCAGCACCGGAAGTAGTCGAACGCATCGTCGCTCGCCCCGTCGAGCAGCACCCACGCCGCGCCCCACAGGTCCCAGGTGTACGCCCGGTTGTACCGCGACTCGAAGTGCCGCGCGAAGTCCAGTACGGAGTCCGGGTCGAGCTGCGCCAGCCGCTCCACGAGCAGCTCGGCGTGTTCCTCGGGGTCGCCCTCGGCGGCCTCGCGGGTACGGTCGACCATCTCCCAGAACTCCGTCTCGTCCATCACCGCTCCAGCATCACGGGTCCACCCCCTCGCCGCCACCGCGCGTGCCGCGAAAGGCCGGTCCGGGCCCCCGCACGGCCGCATACTCGGACCGGTAACCGGCGGACGGCGACCGGGCGGACGGAAGGGGCACGCGGATGCGGGGGGAATTACTGGGGGGCCGTTACCGGCTCGGGGAGCGTCTGGGCGGGGGCGGCATGGGCGAGGTCTGGGCCGCCGAGGACACCAGGATGCGCAGGCCGGTCGCCGCCAAACTCGTCGACGTCGTACCCGGCCGGTACGCGGACCAGGTCGAGCGCCGCTTCGTCCACGAGGTGCGCTCCGCGGCCAACCTCCCGCACCGCCACACCGTGACCGTCCACGACTGCGGCGAGGACCTGGTCGCGGGCCGCCGCACCCTCTACCTCGTCATGGAGCACGTCGACGGCCGGGACCTGCGGGCCGCCTTCCACTCCGGCCCGCGCCCGGCCTGGTACGAGGTCGTGGACTGGGCCGCCCAGATCGGCTCCGCGCTCGTCGCCGCGCACGCCCGCGGCATCCTGCACCGGGACATCAAGCCGCAGAACGCCATGCTCACCGGCGAGGGCGTCGTCAAGGTGCTCGACTTCGGCCTCGCCAAGATCCTCCGCGAGAGCCTGCGCCTCGGCGAGCTCACCGCCTCCGGCACCGCGCTCGGCACGCTCCCCTACATGTCGCCCGAGCAGTGCCGCGGCGACCGGGGCATCGACCACCGCACCGACCTCTACAGCCTCGGCTGCCTGCTCTACGAGGGCCTCACCGGGCAGCCGCCCTTCACCGACCCGGCCCCGCACGTCCTGCTCCGGCAGCAGCTCTACGAAGCTCCGCGCCCGCTCACCGCCCTCAACGCCCCCGGAGTCCCGCCCGGCACCGCGGACCTGGTGGCGAGCCTGCTCGCCAAGGACCCCGCGCACCGCCCGCCGGACGCCGCCACGGTGGTGGCCCGGCTGCGCGCGGAGCTCCCCGACGCGGGGCCGGGGCCGGGCCCGCAGCCCCGTACCGCCGCCGCCGACGACGCGAAGGCCGCCGCGGAGCTGCTGCGCCGCACCGAGCAGGAGGTCGGCGAGCTGCGCGCACGGATCGAGCGGGACGTCCGGCACGTGCGCGAGCAGGCCGCCGAGGACGCGACCCGGGCCCGGGCGGCGGCGCGGAGGCTGCTCGACGAGACCCGGGAGGCGGCCCGGATCGTGCTGGACGACGCCAAGGCCCGGGCGGACGCGATCGTGCGGGAGGCGGAGACGGAGGCGCTGCGCCTGCTCGACGAGGCCCGGGCGCGCGCCGGCCGGCCCGCGCCCGCGCCCGCTCCGGCCCGGCACGAGCCGTAGCGCAGCAGCAGCCGCAGAGCAGCAGCCGCGGAACGCCGGAGGCGGCCCGCCCCCGAAGGGACGGACCGCCTCACGGTCGTTCGGAACGCGGTGGCCTACAGGCCGTAGCGCTCCCGGGCCTCCTTGATGGAGGACGCCGGGACCTCGCCGCGGCGGGCGAGCTGGGCCAGCGCGGCCACCACGATCGACTGGGCGTCGACACCGAAGTGGCGGCGGGCGCCCTCACGGGTGTCGGAGAGGCCGAAGCCGTCCGTGCCCAGCGAGGTGTAGTCCTGCTCGACCCACTGGCTGATCTGGTCCGGGACCTGACGCATCCAGTCGGAGACGGCGAGCACCGGGCTGGTGACGCCCTCCAGGGCGCGGGTGACGAAGGGGGTGCGCATCTCCCCGCGCAGCAGCGCCTCGTCGCACTCCAGCGCGTCGCGGCGCAGCTCGCCCCAGGAGGTGGCGGACCAGACGTCGGCGGCCACGTTCCAGTCGGCGGCGAGCAGCTTCTGCGCGTCCAGGGCCCAGTGGATGGCCGTACCGGAGGCCATCAGCTGGATCTTCGGGGCGTCGGCGGCCGGGGCCGCCTCGGCCAGGTCCGCCGCCGTGTTGAAGCGGTACAGACCCTTGAGGATGCCCTCTTCCACGCCCTCGGGCATGGCCGGCTGCGGCTTCGGCTCGTTGTAGACCGTGAGGTAGTAGAAGACGTCTTCCGGCTTCTCGCCGTACATCCGGCGCAGACCGTCCTTGACGATCACCGCGATCTCGAACGCGAAGGCCGGGTCGTAGTTGAGCGACGCCGGGTTCGTGGACGCGATCAGGTGCGAGTGGCCGTCCGCGTGCTGCAGGCCCTCACCCGTCAGGGTGGTGCGGCCGGCGGTGGCGCCGACGATGAAGCCCTTGCCGAGCTGGTCGGCGAGCTGCCACATCTGGTCGGCGGTGCGCTGCCAGCCGAACATCGAGTAGAAGATGTAGAACGGGATCATCGGCTCGCCGTGCGTCGCGTACGACGTGCAGGCGGCGATGAAGTCGGCCATGGCGCCGGCCTCGGTGATCCCCTCGTTGAGGATCTGGCCGTCCTTGGCTTCCTTGTAGTACATGAGCTGGTCGCGGTCGACCGGCTCGTACGTCTGGCCCAGCGGCGAGTAGATGCCGGCGGACGGGAAGAGGGACTCCATACCGAAGGTGCGGGCCTCGTCCGGGACGATCGGAACCCAGCGCTTGCCGGTCTCCTTGTCCCGCATCAGGTCCTTGACGAGCCGGACGAAGGCCATGGTGGTGGCCATCTCCTGCTTGCCGGAACCCTTGAGCAGCGGGGCGAAGGAACGGTCCGCCGGAGCCGGCAGGGCCACGTGCTTGACCTTGCGGGCCGGGGCCGGGCCGCCGAGCGCCGCGCGGCGCTCGTTCAGGTACTGGACCTCGGGGCTGTTCGCGCCCGGGTGGCCGTACGGGACCTGGCCGTCGGCGAAGGCGCTGTCCGGGATCGGGAGGCCAAGGAGGTCACGCATGTCCTTGAACTCGTCGATCGTCAGCTTCTTCATCTGGTGGTTCGCGTTCTTCGACTCGAACCCGGCGCCCAGCGTGTAGCCCTTGACGGTCTGCGCGAGGATGACCGTCGGAGCACCCTTGTGCTCCAGCGCGGCCTTGTACGCGGCGTACACCTTGCGGGGCTCGTGGCCGCCGCGGGAGGTGTGGAAGCACTCGGCGATCTTCGCGTCGGAGAGCACGCCGGCCAGCTGCACGAGCTCGGCGTTGGCGCCGAAGAAGTGCTGGCGGATGTAGGCCACGTCGCGGGTCGCGTACGTCTGGAACTGCGCGTCGGGTACCTCGCGCAGGCGGCGTACGAGGGCGCCCGTGGTGTCGAGCTGGAACAGCTCGTCCCAGGCGGAGCCCCACAGCGACTTGATGACGTTCCAGCCGGCGCCGCGGAACTGGGCTTCCAGCTCCTGCACGACGCGGAAGTTCGCGCGGACCGGACCGTCGAGGCGCTGCAGGTTGCAGTTGATGACGAAGGTCAGGTTGTCGAGCTGCTCGCGGGAGGCCAGGGCCAGGGCGGCGGTCGACTCGGGCTCGTCCATCTCGCCGTCGCCCAGGAAGGCCCAGACGTGCGAGTTGGCGGTGTCCTTGATGCTCCGGTTCTGCAGGTAGCGGTTGAAGCGCGCCTGGTAGATCGCGGAGAGCGGGCCGAGGCCCATGGAGACCGTCGGGAACTCCCACAGCCACGGCAGGCGCCGCGGGTGGGGGTAGGACGGGAGGCCGTTGCCGCCGGCCTCCTGGCGGAAGTTGTCGAGCTGCTGCTCGGAGACGCGTCCGTCGAGGAAGGCACGGGCGTAGATGCCGGGGGAGGCGTGGCCCTGGATGTAGAGCTGGTCGCCCGATCCGTCGGCCTCCTTCCCGCGGAAGAAGTGCTGGAAGCCGGTCTCGTACAGCCACGCGGCGGAGGCGAAGGTGGCGATGTGGCCGCCGACGCCGTACTTGGAGCCGCGGGTCACCATGGCGGCCGCGTTCCAGCGGTTCCAGGCGGTGATCTTGGCTTCCATCGCCTCGTCACCGGGGAACTCCGGCTCCGCGGCGGTGGGGATGGTGTTGACGTAGTCCGTCTCGAGCAGCTTCGGCAGCGCGAGGCCGGCGGCCTCGGCGTGCTGAAGGGTGCGACGGAGCAGGTACTCGGCGCGGCGCGTACCGGCGGCCTTGGCGACGGCGTCGAGCGAGGCCGCCCATTCGGCGGTCTCCTCGGTGTCGCGGTCCGGGAGCTGGTCGAGCTCGCTCGGAAGCTTTCCTACGGGGTCGGACATCGGTGTGCGCCGCCTTCCGGACAAAGGAGAGGTGGTGAAGAAATCCCTGACGGGCAGGACAGGGTCGTTGGACCCGGGTGGGGTCCGCGGATGACTCTAAGTCGCTGATCGATGATCGATCAAATGAAAGTGACGAAGAAACGTCCATATGACAAAAGTCGGCACCGGGTGCCATGAAAATGGGCACCCAGTGCCGGGCAAATCCCCACGAATCGGACGGTCGACCGAGTCTCGAAGGACGAGATCAAGCCCGCGGCGCGCACCCCAGAACATGCCGCTTCACGAGCAGGCCGATGTCCGGATCCTGATTGCGGAAGGCGTCCACCAGGGCCTCGTGCTCCTCGGCGTAGGACTTCTGGACGGTTCCCAGCCACCGGATGGACAGGGCCGTGAAGACCTCGATGCCCAGGGACTCCCAGGTGTGCAGCAGCACGCTGTTCCCGGCGGCCCGCACCATCTCCCGGTGGAAGCCCACGGTGTGCCGCACCTGGGCGGTGCCGTCCGCACTGCGGTCGGCCTCCCACAGGGCCGCCACGTGCGGTTCCAGGGCCGCGCAGTCGGCCGCCAGCCGGGGCGCCGCCAGCTCGGCCGCGATCTGCTCCAGGCCCGCCCGGACCGGGTAGATCTCCTCCAGGTCCGCCGCCGACAGGTTCCGTACGCGTACGCCCTTGTTCGGCGCCGACTCGATCAGCCGCAGCGTCTCCAGCTCGCGCAGGGCCTCGCGCACGGGCGTCTGGCTGACCTCCAGCTCCACCGCGATCCGGCGCTCCACGATCCGCTCACCGGGCTTCCAGCGCCCGCTGACGATCCCCTCCACGATGTGCTCGCGGATCTGCTCGCGCAGCGAGTGCACGACGGGTGGGGTGATCATCGGGGCTTCATCTCCTGAGGGGTGTGCAGGGGCGTGCGGGGCCTTGATGCGTAGACAATACGGCGGCGCCGCTGGTCGCGATGCGTTCCTGGTCGGAGGCGCAGCGTGAGGCTGGTTACAGGCGCGGCGCGCGGCGCCCAGCGTACGACGACGGCGCCCCCGCCCGGGACGTGCATCCCGGGCGGGGGCGCCGTGACGACAGGGGTGAACCGCTGCCGCAGTGAGCCTTACAGGCCGAGCTCGACCTCGAACTCGCCGGCCTCGAGGATCGCCTTGACGGCCGAGAGGTACCGGGCCGCGTCCGCGCCGTCCACCAGGCGGTGGTCGTAGGACAGGGTCAGGTACGTCATGTCGCGGATGCCGATGTTCGTGCCCTCGGCGGTCTCGATGACCACCGGGCGCTTGACCGTCGCGCCGATGCCCAGGATGGCGACCTGGTTCGGGGGCACGATGACCGTGTCGAACAGCGCACCGCGCGAGCCGGTGTTGCTGATGGTGAAGGTCGCGCCCGACAGCTCGTCCGGCGTGATCTTGTTGCCGCGGACCTTGGAGGCCAGGTCGGCGGTCGCCTTGGAGATGCCCGCCAGGTTGAGGTCACCGGCACCCTTGATGACCGGGGTCATCAGGCCCTTCTCGGAGTCCACGGCGATGCCGATGTTCTCCGAGTCGAAGTAGGTGATGGTGCCCTCGTCCTCGTTGATCCGGGCGTTGACGACCGCGTGGGCCTTCAGCGCCTGGGCCGCGGCCTTGACGAAGAACGGCATCGGGGACAGCTTGACGCCCTCGCGGGCGAGGAAGCCGGCCTTGGCCTTCTCGCGCAGCTTCATGATCTTGGTGATGTCCACCTCGACCACGGAGCTGAGCTGCGCCTGCGAGTGCAGGGCCTTCATCATGTTGTCGCCGATGACCTTGCGCATGCGGGTCATCTTGACGGTCTGGCCACGCAGCTCGGAGACCGCGGCGGCCGGAGCCTTGGCGGCGGGAGCGGCGGCGGCCGGAGCCGGGGCGGCAGCGGCGGCCTTGGCGGCCTCGGCGGCGGCCAGGACGTCCTGCTTGCGGATGCGGCCACCGACACCGGTGCCCGAGACCGCGGACAGGTCGACGCCGGACTCCGTGGCGAGCTTGCGCACCAGCGGGGTCACGTAGGCACCCTCGTCACCGGCGGAAACCGGGGCGGCGGGGGCGACCGGAGCCGGAGCGGCCACGGGAGCCGGAGCGGCAACCGGGGCGGCGGCGGGCGCCGGAGCGGCCGGGGCGACCGGAGCCGGGGCGGCCACGGGTGCCGGAGCGGCAACCGGAGCCGGAGCGGCAACCGGAGCCGGAGCAGCGGCCGGAGCCGGAGCAGCGGCGGCCGGAGCGGCCGCGGGAGCCGCGCCCGCCGCGCCGATGACGGCCAGACGTGCGCCGACCTCGGCGTTCTCGTCCTCGGCGACCAGGATCTCCAGCAGGACGCCGGCGACCGGGGCGGGGATCTCGGTGTCGACCTTGTCGGTCGAGACCTCCAGCAGCGGCTCGTCGGCCTCGACCGACTCGCCGACCTGCTTCAGCCAGCGGGTGACGGTGCCCTCGGTGACGGACTCGCCCAGGGCGGGGAGCACGACATCGGTACCGGAGGCAGCCTGCGCCGGAGCCTCGGCAGCCGGAGCCGCAGGGGCCTCGGCGGCGGGGGCCGGAGCGGCCGGAGCCTCGGCGGCCGGGGCCGCAGGGGTCTCGGCGGCCGGAGCCGCGGGGGCCTCGGCGGCCGGCGCCTCGGCAGCGGCCGGTGCGCCCGAGCCGTCGTCGATGACGGCCAGCTCGGCGCCGACCTCGACGGTCTCGTCCTCGGCGACCTTGATGGAGGCCAGGATGCCCGACACGGGGGACGGGATCTCGGTGTCGACCTTGTCGGTCGAGACCTCGAGCAGCGGCTCGTCGGCCTCGACGCGCTCGCCCTCGGCCTTCAGCCAACGGGTGACAGTGCCCTCAGTGACGCTCTCACCGAGCGCCGGAAGGGTTACGGAAACCGACATGGTTTCAGTTGCTCCTAACGGAAAGTGCGGAAGTGGTCGTCGCGCCCAGTGACGAATTAGTCGTGTGCGTGCAGCGGCTTGCCGGCGAGTGCCAGGTGGGCCTCGCCCATCGCCTCGTTCTGCGTGGGGTGCGCGTGGATGAGCTGCGCGACCTCGGCCGGCAGTGCTTCCCAGTTGTAGATCAGCTGGGCTTCGCCGACCTGCTCGCCCATCCGGTCACCGACCATGTGGACGCCGACCACGGCACCGTCCTTGACCTGGACGAGCTTGATCTCGCCCGCGGTCTTCAGGATCTTGCTCTTGCCGTTGCCCGCCAGGTTGTACTTGAGGGCCACGACCTTGTCCGCGCCGTAGATCTCCTTGGCCTTGGCCTCGGTGATGCCGACGGAGGCGACCTCGGGGTGGCAGTACGTGACGCGCGGGACGCCGTCGTAGTCGATCGGGACGGCCTTGAGGCCGGCCAGACGCTCCGCCACCAGGATGCCCTCGGCGAAGCCGACGTGCGCGAGCTGGAGGGTCGGGGCGAGGTCGCCGACGGCCGAGATGGTCGGCACGTTGGTCTGCATGTACTCGTCGACCACGACGTAGCCGCGGTCCATGGCGACGCCCTGCTCCTCGTAGCCCAGGCCCTGGGAGACGGGGCCGCGGCCGATCGCGACCAGCAGCACCTCCGCCTCGAAGGTCTTGCCGTCGGCCAGGGTGACCCGCACACCGTTCTCGGTGTACTCGGCCTTGTCGAAGAAGGTGCCGAGGTTGAACTTGATGCCCCGCTTGCGGAACGCGCGCTCCAGCAGCTTGGAGCTGTTCTCGTCCTCGACCGGCACGAGGTGCTTGAGGCCCTCGACGATGGTGACGTCGGTGCCGAAGGACTTCCACGCCGAGGCGAACTCGACGCCGATGACGCCGCCGCCCAGGACGATGGCGGACTCCGGCACGCGGTCCAGGACCAGCGCGTGGTCCGAGGAGATGATGCGGTTGCCGTCGATGTTCAGGCCCGGCAGCGAGCGCGGCACGGAGCCGGTCGCCAGGAGCACGTGGCGCCCCTGGATGCGCTGGCCGTTCACGTCGACGGACGTCGGCGAGGAGAGGCGGCCCTCACCCTCGATGTAGGTCAGCTTGCGGGAGGCGACCAGACCCTGCAGACCCTTGTACAGGCCCGCGATGATGTCGTCCTTGTACTTGTGCACACCCGCGATGTCGATGCCCTCGAAGGTGGCCTTGACACCGAACTGGGCGGCCTCGCGAGCCTGGTCCGCGATCTCGCCCGCGTGCAGCAGAGCCTTCGTGGGGATGCAGCCGTTGTGCAGGCAGGTGCCGCCGAGCTTGTTCTTCTCGATCAGGGCAACGTCCAGACCCAGCTGGGATGCGCGCAGTGCCGCGGCGTAACCGCCACTGCCGCCGCCGAGGATCACTAGGTCGAAAACGGTGCTGGCGTCGTTCGCCACGTCACGTCCTCCATGCATGTGCGCCGAGCACCGGTCCTCTGTGACCGGGCGGCGGCTGGTATACGGCCGCTTTTTCTTCGGCCCTGTGGTGGGGGCCCTGTCCTGCCGAGAACCCATCTTCGCATTTGTCGGCGGAACGCGGGACGCCGGGCCTGCCCTGGGGCAGGTCGTTCTGCCCGAACCGGGGGTTACCGCAGCGTAGAAACCTACGGATTTCGTTGGCAGCGAACAGGCCCCGGCCGCGATCAGAAAATCTGATCACGGCCGGGGCCTGCGTGGAGCCGGGCCGCCGGGTGTCAGCCCAGGTCGCCCGTGGCCGTGCGCTCGGCCAGCCGGACCAGGGTGCGGACGGCGGAGCCGGTGCCGCCCTTGGGGGTGTAGCCGTACGGGGCGCCCTCGTGGAAGGCGGGACCCGCGATGTCGAGGTGGGCCCAGGTGATGCCCTCGCCGACGAACTCCTGGAGGAAGAGGCCGGCCACCAGGCCGCCGCCCATGCGGACACCCATGTTGGCGATGTCGGCGGTGGGGGAGTCCATGGTCTTGCGCAGGTCCTCGGGGAGCGGCATCGGCCAGGAGGCCTCGCCGACCTCCTCCGCGATCTCGTGGATCGAGGTGCGGAAGGCGTCGTCGTTGGCCATGATGCCGAAGGTGCGGTCGCCCAGGGCCATCACCATGGCGCCGGTCAGGGTCGCCACGTCGACGATCGCGTCCGGGTTCTCCTCGGAGGCCTTGGTCAGGGCGTCGCCCAGGACCAGGCGGCCCTCGGCGTCGGTGTTGAGCACCTCGACCGTCTTGCCGCTGTACATGCGCAGCACGTCGCCGGGCTTGGTGGCCGAGCCGGAGGGCATGTTCTCGGCGAGCGCGAGCCAGCCGGTGACGTTGACCTGGAGGCCGAGCTTCGCGGCCGCGACGACGGAGGCGAAGACGGCGGCGGCGCCGGCCATGTCGCACTTCATCGTCTCGTTGTGGCCGGCCGGCTTCAGGGAGATGCCGCCGGAGTCGTAGGTGATGCCCTTGCCGACGAAGGCGAGGGTCTTCTCCGCCTTGGCGTGGGTGTAGGAGAGCTTCACCAGGCGCGGCGGGTTCTCGGAGCCCTTGCCGACGCCCATGATGCCGCCGTAGCCGCCCTTGATCAGGGCCTTCTCGTCCAGGACCTGGACCTTGATGCCGTTCTCCTTCGCAGCCGCACCGGCGACTGCGGCGAAGGCCTCGGGGGTGAGGTCGTTCGGCGGGGTGTTGACGAGGTCACGGGCGATGTTGATCTCGGTCGCGACGATCGTGGCGCGCTCGGCCGCGGCCTTGTGCTCCTTGTCGCGCGGCTTGGCGCCGAGCAGGGCGATCTCGGCGAGCGGCTGCTTCGGGCCGCCGTTCTTGGAGCCGGCGGCCTTCTTCTCGCCGCCCTGGTAGGCGGTGAAGGCGTACGCGCCCAGCAGTGCGCCCTCGGCCACGGCCGTGACGGCGGAGGCGTCGTCGAGGGGGAGCGCGAAGGCGGCCTTCTTGGTGCCGTGCAGGGCACGGGCGGCGGCGCCGGCGGCGCGGCGCAGCGCCTCCTCGTCGTAGGACTCGTCCGTGTCGGGGAGGGAGCCCAGACCGACCGCCAGCACGACCGGGACCTTGAGGCCGTCCGGTGCCGGCAGCTTGGTGGTCTCGCCTTCGGCGCCCGAGGCACCGAGGGCTTCGAGCACGGCGGCCAGCTTGCCGTCGTACGCCTTGTCCACGGCCTCGGCGCCCGCGGCGACGACGGGGCCCTTGGGGCCCTTCGCCACGCCGACGACGAGGACGTCGGCGCGCAGCGTCGCCGGTCCGGCAGTGCTGAGAGTCAGAGCAGTCACGGTGGTGAATTCTCGCTTCCGTTTTGGTGGTGTGGGCCGAGTGGGTGGACGGCCGTCCGTAGCGATCGTATTCGGGCCCGATAGCCGCCGGAAACGAGCCTACGCGCACGTACTCGTCCGCACGCCACTCGAAGGTTTGGCAAGTTGTTCGATCAAGAGGCGTGCAGGTTCACCCATCTGTGGCTTCTGTTCCAGGTTTGCCTCGTAGACCTGAGGAGGTCCGAAACACTCGGACCACTCTCGCAAGGGGACGCGGGGTTCCTTTGCATCATTTCCACAGAAGCCTCCCCGGTCTGGCCCAATGTCACAGGCCGAAGTCGAGGATCTGCGGGGGGAAAGGCCGAAATGGTCCACAAGAACCGGATGAACAGGCTCGCCGCCGTCTGCCTCGCGGCCGCCATAGCATCCGTCGCAGTACCCGGAGCGTCCGCGCAGGCAGCGGTGACTCCGAGGATCGACCTGAGGGTGCTCGTCGTCGACGACGGCGGCAGCTCGGTCGAGGCGATCACCGCGGAACTCCGCGACACCGGCGTTCCGTACACCCGCGTCGACCTGGGCAGCGGCAGCCGCCCGGTCGTCAACGCGGCGTTCCTCGCCGACACGGTCGACGGCCGGCCGCGCGCCAAGTTCCAGGGCGTGGTGCTGCCGAACGAGAACCCCTTCGGAGCGGGTTCGGCCGAGATGGCCGCGCTCACCGCGTACGAAACGGCGTACGGGATCCGCCAGGTCGACGCGTACACCTGGGCGCACCCGGAAGTCGGCCTGGAGTACACCGACAACGGCGGCTACAGCGGCACCCTGGACGGCACGCAGGCGGCCGTCACCACGGCCGGCAAGGCCGGGCCCTTCGCCTACCTCGGGGGGCAGGTGGCCTTCGAGGACAACTCGCCGCTGATCCCCGAGAGCTACGGGTTCATGGCCAAGCCGCGCACCGGCTACACCAGTTACCTCGACGCCCCGGTCGGCTCCGGGCGGGCCTCGCTCGTCGGCGAGTACACCCACGACGGGCGCAGCGAACTGGTCGTCACCTTCGGCTACAACCAGTACCAGCAGCAGTTCCGGCTGCTGGCCCGCGGCATCGTCGAGTGGGTCACCCAGGGCGTCCACCTCGGCCAGGAGCGCAACTACTTCGCGGTCCACGTCGACGACGTCTTCGCCCCCGACGCCCGCTGGAGCAAGGAGCTCAACTGCACCCCGGGCGACTACGCCTGCGCCGGCGGCGAGGGCCAGGAGTCCACGATCCGGATGACGGCCGCCGACGCCCAGTACCTGGCGCAGTGGCAGACGTCCAAGAACTTCAAGCTCGACCTGCTCTTCAACGCGGGCGCGGGCGAGGAGTGGAAGGCGGAGAACGGCAACACCGACGCCCTGACCGCCCAGCTGGTCGCCGACCGGGCGAAGTACCGGTGGATGAACCACACCTACACCCACCCCTTCCTCGGCTGCGTCCAGGACACCACCACCACCCCGTGGACCTGCACGAAGAACAGCGCCGGCGCGATCAACTACATGAGCCGCGCCGAGATCTCGGCCCAGATCCGCGACAACAACAACTGGGCCGCCGCCAAGGGCATCACCACCGACCGCACCGAACTGGTCACCGGTGAGCACTCCGGCCTCAAGACCCTCCCGCAGCAGCCCCAGGACAACCCCAACCTGGCCGGTGCGCTCGCCGACAACGGCGTGAAGTGGGCGGGCAGCGACAACTCCCGCGAGCCCGTGCAGCGGCCCGTGGGCGCCGCACTGACCGTCCCCCGGTACCCGATGAACGTGTACTACAACACGGGCACCAACGCGGAGATGGCCGACGAGTACAACTGGATCTACACCAGCCGCGCCGACGGCGGCAGCGGCATCTGCGAGGACAACCCCGGCACCTCCACCTGCCTGCCGGCCCCGCTCGACGCCGCCACCGGCTACCTGGACTACATCGTCCCGGCCGAGGCCAGGACCGCCATGCGGCACGTCCTGAACAACGACCCGCGCCCGCACTACGTCCACCAGTCCAACCTCGCCGAGGACCGCACCCTCTACCCGGTGCTCAACCAGGTCATCGACGGCTACCGCACCCTCTACGCGCCCAGCGCGCCGCTCGTGAACCAGAGCATGAAGGACACCGGCGTCGAGCTCCAGCGCCGCGCCGCCTGGAACGCGGCGATCGCCGCCAACCAGGTCACCGCCTACCGCATCGGCAAGGACGTCACCGTCAAGGCGCCCTCCGGAGTCGTGGCCCCGCTCACCGCGCCCGCCGGCACCAAGAAGCAGCTCGTGCTGGGCACCGCCGACTACGGCACCGCCTACGCCGGCACCCGCTCGGCCTGGACGGCCCCCGAGCTGCTCCAGAGCGCCGTCACGCTGCACATGCCGTGACGCTCCGGCCGGTCTGACGCCCCACGGGATCCACGGGTTCCACCGGATCCATCGAATCCACGGGATCCATCGAATCCACGGGATCCACGGGATCCACCCGACCCACCGCTTCCACCCGCTCAACCGCTTCCACCTGCCCGGACGACCCCGGGCACGCACCAAGACAGCCACGCGTACCACCTAGCGCCGGCGCTCCGCGAACCACGGGCGCCGGCCCCTTTTCCGTCCTTGGGGGGACACACCACATGAGCCATGGGCGCCATGTCACCATGCTCACCGAAGGCACCTACCCGCACGTCCACGGGGGCGTCAGCACATGGTGCGACCAGCTGGTCCGCGGCATGCCGGAGGTCGACTTCAACGTCATAGCCCTGACCGGCTCCGGACGCGAGCCGGTCACCTGGGAACTGCCGCGCAATGTCTACCGCCACACCAGCGTTCCCCTCTGGGGCGCTCCGCCGGCCCGCAGACTCCGCTCCGGCCTGCGGGGCAAGGCCAAACGCGCCTTCGCCGAGACCTACGAGACCTTCCTGCTCTCCCTGCTCGACCCCGCGCACGGCGGATTCTCCGCATCCCTGCGCGAACTGGCCCTGCTGGCCCGCTCCGGGCGGCTCGCAGCGGCCCTGCGCTCCGAATCGGTCCTGCGCCTGCTGATGACCGTCTGGACCCGCCCCGGCCTGGCCACCGCCACCGCCGAGCCCACCATCCACGACGCGCTCACCGCCACCGACCTGCTGGAACACGCCCTGCGCCCGCTGTCCGTGCGGATCCCGCCCGACAGCGTCGCCCACGCCGTCAGCAGCGGACTGGCCACCCTCCCCGCGCTCGCCGCCAAGTACCTCGACAAGGTGCCCTTCCTCCTCACCGAGCACGGCATCTACCTCCGCGAGCGCTACCTCGGCTACCGCAGCGCCGAACAGCGCTGGCCCGTCAAGGCGCTCATGCTCGGCTTCTACCGCGAGCTCAACACCGAGGGCTACCGGCAGGCCGACCTGATCACCCCGTGCAACCAGTACAACCGCCGCTGGGAGGAGCGCGGGGGCGCCGACTCCGAGCGGATCCGCACCGTCTACAACGGCGTCGACCCGCACGCCTTCCCCGAGGCCGGCCCCGAACCCGAGGTCCCCACCCTCAGCTGGTGCGGCCGCATCGACCCCATCAAGGACCTCGAAACCCTGATCCGGGCCTACGCGTTCATGCGCGAGGAGCTCCCCGCCCTGCGGCTGCGCCTCTTCGGCCCGGTCCCGGCCGGCTGCGAGGACTACCAGGTGACGCTGGAGAAGCTCGCCGCCGAACTGGGCGTGAGCGACGGGATCTCCTACGAGGGCCGCATCGAGGACGTGGCCCGCGCCTACGGGGCCGGCTCGATCGTGATGCTCTCCTCCATCAGCGAGGGCTTCCCCTTCTCCATCATCGAGGCCATGTCCTGCGGCCGCACCACCGTCTCCACCGACGTGGGCGGGGTCCGCGAGGCCGTCGGCGACACCGGGCTCGTCGTCCCGCCGCGCGAGCCCGAGACCATGGCCCGCGCCACCCTCGCCCTGCTCCGCGACGACGAACGCCGCGCGGAACTGGGCCGGATGTCCCGCAAGCGGGTGGTGGAGAAGTTCACGCTCCACCAGTCCGTGGACGGCTTCCGCCACATCTACCGCGAGCTCGCCGGCCAGCCCGTCCTGCCCGTCCACGCGGGCGACGAGTGGACCCAGCGCCTCGCCGACCCCTGGTACAAGGAACTCGCCGCCGACGGGAGCCTGTGGTGAGCGGATCCCTCTGGATCAAGCCGCCCGGCCCCGACGGCGCCCGGGTGCCCGTCGCCCACGCCGCGGCCGCCGGGCGCGGCACGGCGCCCGCCGCCGAACCCGCCGACGCCCTGCCCGGCATTCCCCGGCCGCGCCGCGAAGGGCCGGCCGCCGACCCGATGGACGAACTCGCCGAACGCCTCGACGCGTTCATCGCCGCCGCCGTCCACCCCGACGAGATCGCCGCCGTCCTGGAATCCGACGGGATGACCGACGAGCACATCCGCCTCGCCTACGGGCGCCAGGACTCCTTCGGCCTCGCCGAGGAGCTCTACGCCCGGGTGCCCCGCTCCTTCCCGGATCCCGACGAGGTCCCCGACCCCTGGAAGGTGTCCCTCACCGCCTGCCTCCTGCGCGGGGTGATCTTCGCGCTGCCCGGGCTCGCCTACCTGCTCGGCGCGCCCCTGCTGGAGGGCCCCAAGGACCGGCTGGGGCTGCCCGCCGGGACACTCACCCTGCTCGCCGGGGCGCTCATCGGCTGGGTCTGGGACCAGACCCTGTCCCACCGGGCGTACTCCTGGCTCGGCCTCGGCGACCGGGCCGCCGCCGGGCGGACCCTGCTCGCCGGAGCCCCCGCGGGGGCCCTCCTGGGGACCGCCGCCGCGCTCGCGGTACCCGGCGGGCCCCCCTTCTCCTACGCCTTCGCCGCCGGTCAGGCCCTGTACGTCGGGGCCGCCACCGTGCTGCTCGTCCTCGGGCGGGAGCGGCTGCTGCTCGCCGCGCTCGCCCCGATGGCCGCCGGGGCGGTGCTGTCGCTCCTCGTGGAACTGCCCGTCCCGGTCCGGGTGTTCCTGCTCCTGGCCTCCCTCCTGGCCGCCTGCGCCCTGGCCGTACGGGAACTGCCGCTGGCCGACGGCGTACGGGCCCTCGTGCTCCGCGTCCGGCGCTGGACGGAGCACCGGCCGGGCGAACGGGGCCCGGTGCGCTGGCAGATGCTGCGCGGCGCCGAGGAGGAGTACGGGCCGCGCGGACCCCGGCTCGGGGACTCCGTCCCGTACGGGGTGTTCGGCCTGGGCACCGGCCTGCTCGTGCTGTACGCCGCCCTGGGGGAGGTGCTCGCCGGCGGCCCCGCCGAGGCGGTCGCGGCCCCCTCGGCGGTGGCGCTCACCCTCAGCATGGGCCCCGCCGAATGGCTCCTCCACCGGTTCCGCAGCGGCAGCCTCGCCGGGCTAAGGGCGGCCCGCTCGCCCCGGCAGTTCTGGCTGCGGATGCTCTCCACCCTCGCCCGGTGCCTCGCCGCCTACCTGGCGGTGCTGCTGGCCCTCGGCCTCACCGGAACCCTGCTCTGGCCCGGCGCACCCGGCCTGACCGGGGTCCGGGTCGCCACCCTGCTGCTGCTCGGCGCCGTGATGTGGACCGGACTGCTCCTGCAGTCCTTCGGGGCGGTCCGGCCCGCCGCCGTGGTCTGCGCCTCGGCGGCCGTCGCGCAGAGCCTGGCCCTGCTCCTGGGCCTGGGCCAGCCGCGGGCCGTGCAACTGGCCGTCGCCGGGGTCGCCGCGCTCGCGCTGGGCACCCTGGTCTGCCTGCTCCTCGGCCGCGCCACGGCCCACCGCTGAGGCTCCCGCCGCTCCTGACGATGCACGTGACCCCGTACGAGAAGAAGGACCTCATGCTCCTGGTGCCCCTCTACGAGCACCCCGCCGACCGCCCCGAGTACTGGGAGCGGCTCATCAGCTCCGCGGGCCGGCTGCACTCCGTCGTGCTCAACCCCGCCAGCGGTCCCGGCGAGGCCCCCGACGAGCGGTTCGCCGCCGTCGCGCAGCGGCTGCGCGCGGCCGGAGTGCCCGTCCTCGGGTACGCCGACACCGACTACGGGCGCCGCCCGCACGCCGCCGTGGTCCAGGACCTGCTGCGCCACCGCGACTGGTACGACACCGACGGGACCTTCCTGGACCAGGCTGCGTCCGGGCCCGAGTTCCTGCCGCACTACGGGCGGCTCGCCGTCGCGGCGCGGGCCGCCGGGGCCCGTACCGTCGTCCTCAACCACGGAGTGCACCCGCACCCCGGCTACGCCGAACTCGCCGACCTGCTCGTCACCTTCGAAGGCCCCTGGGACGCCTACCGGGACGCGGCCGCCGTTCCCCCGTGGACGGCGGACCACCCCGCCCACCGGTTCTGCCACCTCGTCTACGCCGTCCCGCCGGGCGCCCCGGCCGCCGAACTCGCCGAGCGGCTGGCGGCCCAGCGGGGGGCGGGGGTGCACTGCGCGGTCCCGGGAACCGGCGCACACCCGTGGGGGACCCTGCCCCACGCCCTGGAGGCCGCCGGATGAGACGCCCGCCCACCCGCCGCCTGCTGCTGGTCCTCGTACCCCTGCTGCTGCTCGCGGCGTGCACCTCCGGCCCCGGACCGGACGACGAGGACCGGCCCGACGACCTCTCGCCCGCCCCCGCGCCGGGGGAGCGCTGGCAGCCCGCGCCCGGGGTCAGCTGGCAGTGGCAGCTCACCGGGAAGCTCGACACCTCGGTCAAGGCGGCGGTCTACGACGTCGACGGGTTCACCACCACCAAGGAGCAGGTCGCCGAGCTGAAGGCGGCAGGCCGGCGGACCATCTGCTACCTCTCCACCGGCGCCTGGGAGGACTTCCGGCCGGACGCCGGGTCCTTCCCGGCCTCGATGCGCGGGCAGGGCAACGGCTGGGAGGGCGAGCGCTGGCTCGACATCCGGCGGCGCGCGGAACTGGAACCGCTGATCGCCAAGCGGTTCGACATGTGCCGGGACAAGGGCTTCGACGCGGTGGAGCCGGACAACATGGACGCCTACCGCAACACGTCCGGCTTCCCCCTGACCGCCCAGGACCAGTTGGACTACAACCGGCTGATCGTGCGGCTCGCGCACGACCGCGGGCTGTCGGTCGGACTGAAGAACGACCTGGACCAGATCCCGGAACTGGTGGGGGACTTCGACTTCGCGGTCAACGAGCAGTGCGCCCAGTACGACGAGTGCGAGCGGCTGACGCCGTTCATCGCTGCCGGGAAGGCGGTCTTCCACGTGGAGTACGAGCTCCCGGCGAGCCGGTTCTGCGCGCGTGCGCGTGCGCTGGGGCTGAGCTCGCTGGAGAAGAAGCCCGAACTGGGGGCCTGGCGCCGCTCCTGCTGACCTCCCGGGAAACCCGGCTCCGCCGGGCACCGGGCTCTGCCCGGACCCGCGCCTCAAGCGCCGGCGAGGCTGAAATTGCTCAGCCCGCCGGGAGGATCGCGTGCACCCGGTAGCCGCCCCCGAAACGGGGTCCGGCGAAGCAGGAGCCGCCCAGGGCCACGGCCCGCTCGCGCATGCCGAGCAGGCCGTGCCCGCCGCCGGGGTCGCGGGGCTCCGGCGAGGGGTCCGCCGCGGAGCCGCCGTCGTCCAGCACGGTCACCTCCACCGAGCCGCCCACCCGCACCACGCTGACCTCGGCGCCGGCCCCCGGACCCGCGTGCTTGCGGACGTTGGTCAGCGCCTCCTGGATCACCCGGTACGCCGCCAGGTCCACGGCGGCGGGCAGCGGAACCGCGGCCGCCGGGCCCAGCTGGACCATCACCTTCACCGGGAGCCCGGCGTTGCGGAAGGTGTCCACCAGGTCGTCGAGGACGGCCAGGCCGGGCGCCGGTTCGGTCGGCGCCTCCGGGTCCCCGGACTGGCGCAGCAGACCCACGGTCGCCCGCAGCTCGTTCAGCGCCGAACGGCTGGCGTCCCGTACGTGCGCCAGCGCCTCCTTGGCCTGGTCCGGGCGCTTGTCCATGACGTGCGCGGCCACCCCGGCCTGCACGTTGACCAGGGCGATGTGATGGGCCACCACGTCGTGGAGGTCCCGGGCGATCCGCAGCCGCTCCTCGGCGACCCGGCGCCGGGCCTCCTCCTCACGGGTCCGCTCGGCGCGCTCCGCCCGCTCCTGGATGGCATCGATGAAGGCCCGCCTGCTGCGCACCGCGTCCCCGGCGGCGGCGGCCATGCCGGTCCAGGCGAAGATGCCGAGGTTCTCCTGCGCGTACCAGGGCAGCGGCCCGGCGAGCATGGCCACGCCCGTCAGCCCGGCCATGGTGAGCAGGCCGAGCCGCCAGGTGGTGGGCCGGTCGGTCCGGGCGGCCACCGTGTACAGGGCGATCACCGTGCACATGGCGACGGGCGCCCGCGGTTCCCCGGTGGTCAGTTCCAGCAGCGAGAGCCCGACGGTCACGGCCAGCACGGTGCGCGGGCGCCGGCGCCGCAGCACTAGGGCGGCCGCGCCGAGCACCATGAGGACGAGCGAGAACGGCTCGGGGGTACGGGTCCCGAAGGTCGGTTGCCCGTGCGCCCCATGCGGGTCCGCGAAGGATCCGACGACCATGGCGACGAGCGCCCCGAGCGCCAGTACGGCGTCGGTGGCCAGCGGATGGTCCCGCATCCACTGCCGCGTCGGGGCGAGCGGCCCGAGGTGTGTCGTCACCCCGATACGGTACGGCCCCGCGCGCGCTCCCGGCCCCGCGCGTGCTCAGACCCGGGGCGGCGGCACGGGAGGCGTCCCGGGCGGGACCGGAGGCGGTCCGGCGGCCGGGGGCCGTCCCAGCGGGGCGCGGGAACGTTCCGGCCCCCACTTGGCGCGGACCAGACAGATCAGCATCACCGAGGCGATGGCGGCCAGGTGTTCCTTGCCCGCCAGGTTGTCCTTGAAGAGCAGCTCGCCGATCATCACCAGGATCACCAGGGAGCCGGTCAGGTACGCCCGGTAGCGCCAGCAGACGTACACGGCCAGCCCGACCACCGCCGCCGAGGGCCCCGTGTCGTTGACGATCTTGTCCGACACGGGCAGGCCGAAGGGGTGGTCCGGACCGAGCGAGAGCCCGATCCGCGCGTACGTGGTCCCGGCCAGGGTGGCCACGTAGCCGATGACCAGCGTGCGCCACCAGCCGATGCAGATCTCCGAGATCCCGAAGACGAGCAGGATCTGCGCGAGCGCCCCCCACACCGGCAGGTCCAGTGCGGGGACGAACAGCGACAGCGGGGTCCGCAGCAGGGCCAGCCAGAGCGGGTCCACGGCCTTGACCGACCCGAGGTCCTGCACCGGCTGGAAGCCCCATGACGTCTGCTGCACGATCTGGAAGACGGCGGTCAGGCAGACCGCGCCGAGGGTCATCGGGATCGCCCGCCATCCGTGGCGGACGAGCGCGTCCCGGACCGTCCGGTACAGGGGCCCCCACTCGCGGCGGGCGAACCGCCGCAGTGAGGCAGTGGTCAACGCTTGCTCTCCAGATGTCTGCGGTGCATCCACTTCGGCAGCCCGGGTGCTTCCAGGAAGCCCTCGGCCCGGCCCGCCGCGATGCCGATCCGCAGCAGGTCCGAACTCTTCTCGAAGAGCATGAACCGCGGTTCCCAGATCGGCCGGTATTTGGCGTTGGCCCGGTAGAGGGACTCGATCTGCCACCAGCGCGAGAAGAAGCTCAGCAGCGAGCGCCACAGACGCAGCACCGGACCGGCGCCGAGCTTCGACCCGCGCTCGAAGACGGAACGGAACATCGCGAAGTTCAGTGAGACCTGTGTGACCCCGATCTCCTTTGACCGCTCCAGGAGTTCGATGACCATGAACTCCATCAGGCCGTTCTCGGAATCCCGGTCGCGGCGCATCAGGTCCAGCGACAGCCCCTTGGGTCCCCAGGGCACGAAGGACAGCACGGCGCGCAGCTCGCCCGCGCCGTCGAAGCACTCCAGCATCACGCACTGGCCGTCGCCGGGATCGCCCAGCCGGCCCAGTGCCATGGAGAAGCCGCGCTCGGTCGCGCCGTCGCGCCAGTCGTCGGCGCGCAGCAGGAGTACGTCCATCTCCTCGGCCGGGATGTCGGCGTGGCGGCGGATGCGGACGGTGTACCCGGCGCGCTTGACCCGGTTGTAGGCCTGGCGGACGGTGCGCATGGCGCGGCCCTCCAGGGTGAACTCGTCGGTCTCGACGATGGCCTCGTCGCCCAGCTCCAGCGCGTCCAGTCCGTGCCGGGCGTAGATCTGCCCGGCCTCCTCGCTCGCGCCCATCACGGCGGGCACCCAGCCGTGCTCGCGGGCCTCGGCCAGCCAGGGGTCGATGGCGCCGGGCCAGGCCTCGGGGTCGCCGATCGGGTCGCCGGAGGCCAGCGAGACCCCGCCGACGACGCGGTAGGTGACCGCGGCCTTGCCGGTGGGGGACCAGATGACGGACTTCTCGCGGCGCAGCGCGAAGTAGCCCAGCGAGTCGCGGTCACCGTGCCGGGCGAGCAGCAGGCGCAGCTTCTCCTCGTCCTCCTCGCCGAGCGGGTCCACGGCGCGGCGCGAGCGGAAGGCCGCGAACAGGACGGCGAGCAGCAGCAGCGTGGACATGACGTTGATCGCCACGTCCACCCAGCCCGGGGTGGTGATCGTGTTGTAGGCCTTGTCGTCCGGCGCCAGGGTGACCAGCCGCATCACGCCGTACCGCCAGCGGGCCAGGAAGGTGGCGTCCGCGGCGTCCGGGTCGGTGTTGGTCGCGCCGACCAGCAGGGCGGCGACCAGCGAGGTCACCAGCAGGCCGACGGAGGCGACCAGGCTGGCCAGCAGCGGGTTGGAGCGGTCGCCCTTGGCGTAGAACTCCCGGCGGCCCAGCAGCAGGGCGCCGACGAAGAGCGCGGTCAGCCCGAAGGCCACCCAGTTCTGCGGGTGCCCGCGGAACTCCGGGTAGCAGAACTCGTACCCGCTACCCGAGCACGGGGTGAAGGAGGCGACGGCGGCCATCGTGAAGGCCGCCAGCAGCAGCCCGCTGAGCACCAGGTTCAGGATCCAGGCCGCGCGCTTGCGGCGGCCCATGGTGACGGTGAGCAGCAGCGAGAACGCCGCGGAGGCGAAGCCCGCCGTGAGCAGGTACGGGGTGTAGAAATCGGCGGTGCTGTGCCGGCGCAGGTCCTGGCCGAGCGAGAACCACACCGCACTGAGCAGGTTGACGAAGGTGACGGCGCGCAGGTACCACACCGCGAAGGTGGCGCTGCGGCGCGAGCGGACGCTCCCGCGGCCGTTCTCCCGGCCGGGGGGCGCGGCCCCCTGGCCGTTGCCCTGGCCGCTTCCCTGGCCGCCGGCCTGGGCGTTCGCCGGAGTGCTCGCCGGGGCGTTCCCCCGCCCGCCCCCCTGACTGTTTCTGCCGTTCGCATCCCCACCGGTTCCGCGGTCGGTCTTCCGATCGGTCTCTGCGCTGGTCAAACGGACCTCTCCCATAAAAAGCGATGATATGGGGCATCGCGGTCCGTGCTGGGGTCCCTGAGGGCCGCGGCCTGGTCAGGACCGCGGGCCCCGGTGACTCATTCGGTCGGCTCGGCCGCTCGCTCGGGAAGTTCCGCCGCGAGTGCGGCGGCCGCCTGGACGAGGGGGAGAGCCAGCAGCGCCCCGGTTCCTTCTCCCACAGTGACGCCGTGGTCGAGCACGGGGTTGAGTGCCATCCGGTCCAGTGCCTTCGCCTGGCCGGGCTCCCCGCTGGCCTGTCCGGCCAGCCACCAGTCCGGAGCACGGAAGGCGGCCCGCTGGGCCACCAGACCGCAGGCCGCCGAGACGACCCCGTCCAGGATCACGGGCGTGCGGCGGACCGCGCACTGGAGCAGGAAACCGGTGATCGCCGCGACGTCGGCGCCGCCGACGGCGGCGAGCAGCGCGACCTGATCGCCGAGGACGGGCCGGGCGCGTCGCAGCGCGTCGCGGATCGCCGCGCACTTGCGCATCCAGGTCAGGTCGTCGATCGGCATGCCGCCGCGGCCGGTGACCACGGAGGCGTCGGTGCCGCACAGGGCGGCGACGAGGGTCGCGGCGACGGTGGTCCCGCCGACGCTCAGGTCGCCGAGGACGACCAGGTCGGTCCCGGAGTCGGCCTCCTCGTCGGCGATCTGGATCCCGAGGGCCAGCGCGGCCCGGGCCTCCTCGATCGTCAGCGCGTCCTCCACGTCGATCCGCCCGCTGCCGCGCCGGACGCGGTGCTTGGTGATCTCCTGGGGCAGCAGGTCGAGATGGCAGTCCAGCCCGGCGTCCACGATCCGTACGGAGGCACCGAGCCGCCCGGCCAGGACCGCCACCGGGCTCCGCCCGTCCAGGACGGCCCGCACCAGCTCGTGGGCGCTGCCGGCGGGGCGCACGGAGACCCCCTCGGAGGCGATTCCGTGGTCGGCGGCGAACAGGACGACGCGGGGCCGCTCGATCGGCTTGACCGGCACCCGCCCCTGGGCTGCGGCGAGCCACTCGGCGAGTTCGTCGAGCCGCCCCAGCGCCCCGACCGGCACGGCCAGCCGTTCACGGCGTTCCTCGGCGTCACGACGGACGCCCCCGTCGGGGCGCTCGATCAGATCGGAGAAGTCGTCGAGATTCAGCGTGGTCATTTGCCAGAGGGTACAGCGGAGCCCTGCGCGTCCCGAACGGTCCTCACACCCCGGGGCGTTGCCGTCGCCGGGCGGCGCTGCGTGCGGCGCGCCGGCGGGCCCCGCCCCGTGCGGGGACCCGGGTGCGGAGCCCCACGCGCGGCTATTGCTTCAGGGTCAGTGCCTGCCCCGCCACCACCAGGAGGACGTGCTCGCACTCCCCGGCGACCCCCGCGTTCAGCCGCCCCAGCTCGTCGCGGAACCGCCGCCCCGAGGCCGTCGCGGGAACGACCCCGGAGCCGACCTCGTTGCTGACCAGCACCACCTGCCGACGGGTGGCCCGGACCGCCGCCACCAGTTCACCGACGCGCGCCGCCAGCTCCTTGCTCCCCCCGCCCGCCCAGACGGAGTCGTCCCACGCACCGGCCCGGTCCATGGCGTCCGTGAGCCACAGCGCCAGGCAGTCGATGAGCAGCGCCGGCCCCTCCTGAGCCAGCAGCGGCACCAGATCGCAGGTCTCCTCCGTCCGCCAGGACGCGGCCCGGCGCTCGCGGTGGAGCCCGACCCGCGCCGCCCAGTCCGCGTCGCCCTCGCGGGTGCCGCCCGTGGCCACGTAGACCACCTCCGGGTAGCCGGTCAGCCGGCGCTCGGCCTCGTACGACTTGCCCGAGCGGGCCCCGCCCAGGACCAGGGTCCGCCGCGGCACCTCGGGCGCCGGCCGGTACTCCCCGGCGGCCACCGTGGTCCCGTCCGGCACCGTCCGCGCGCCCGCGGCCGCGCACCGGCGCTCCAGTTCCGCACCCGGCGGGGTGTCGTGGTCCAGGTGGACGGCGATCACGTCCGTCGCCGGGCCCACCGCCCCGCTGGCCCGCAGCCGCGCCAGCGCCTCCGGCCGGCCGAGCACGTCCGCGAGGACCACGTCGTACGGGCGCCGCCCGCTGGTGCCCGAGGTCCCGGCCGGGGCCCCGCCCGGCGGCAGGTACAGCATCCGGGCACCGTCCGGCCCGGTCACCTCGTACCCGGTGCCCGGCGCGTCCATCGGCACGGCCCGCACCCGGTGCCCGGAGATCACCGCGAGCTCCCGCCCGTCCGGCACCCGCCCGGCGGCCGGCAGCCCCGGCGGCAGCTCCACGGGCGGACCGTCGTGCGGGTGCGTCAGCAGGACCTGCCGTACGGCGGCCAGCGAATGCCCCGCCCGGGCGCCCGCGAGCACCGCCCCGGGGGTCAGGTCCAGCAGCAGCGCCCCGTCCACGAGCACGGAGGTGGCGGCCCGCGCCCGGGGCCCCACGGAGAGCGCGCACGCGGCGCAGGGACAGCCGGGGCGGGGCAGTCCTTCGGGTGTGCCGGTGCCGAGCAGAGTGAGTTCCACAGGATGATCCTCCCGCGTCGCCGGGACTGCTGCGCGCCCGGTTAGTCTGCGGGCACACTCAAGGCGAGAAGCGTGTGAGAAGCGGACGAGCAACGGAGGCGGACATGGCGTGGACGTGGCGGTTCGAGACGGCCGACGGCAGTGAGACGAGCCCGTCGGTGGTGCCGGAGGAGTTCACCACGCAGGGGGACGCAGAATCCTGGATCGGCGAGTACTGGAAGGACCTGCTGGAAGGCGGCACCGAACAGGTGAAGCTGTCCGACGACAGCGGGGTCCAGCTCTACACGATGAGCCTGCGCGAGGCCGCGGAGCTCTGACCGGAGCCGGCAGGCGCGGCCGGTTCTGACCGTTTCCGGCCGGACGCGCGAGAGCCCGGACCCCCTCGGGGGTCCGGGCTCCGTCGTGCGAAGGGGGCGCTGGCGCGGGCGCTCAGCCCCGTACACCGCACAGGTGCAGCAGCGCGGCGACCCCGCGATAGGGGTCGGTCCGCCCGGCCCGGTCCTCGGCGGCGAGCAGCCGCTCCAGTTCCGCGTCCGCGGGCAGCTTGTCCGAGGCCTCGGTGCCGTCGGTGAACACGCGGACGCCGTACCAGGTCTGCAGCGGGGCGCCGATCCCGGACAGGGTCGCGGTCAGCGTGGCCAGCCGGTCGGCCCGCACGTCCAGGCCCAGCCGGTTCGTGTAGTCGACGCCCTCGAAGGCGGCCAGCGCGCCCGTCCAGTCGCCGTGCAGGCCCGGCCGCATGGCCAGGGCGTCGCCGTTGCGCACCAGCAGGGACAGCAGCCCGCCGGGGGCCAGCATCCGGGCGAGCCCGGCGAGCATGGCGTCCGGCTCGGGCACGTACATGAGGACCCCGTGGCAGAGCACGACGTCGAAGCTGCCCGGCAGGAAGTGCGCGCCGGTCTCGCGGCCGTCGCCCTCCATGAGGCGGACGCGGTCCTGGATCCCGGGGGGCTCGGCGGCCAGCACCTCACGGGCGACGGCCAGCATCTCCCGGTCCTGCTCCAGCCCGGTCACCATGTGCCCGGCGCGGGCCAGGCGCAGCGCCTGCGTGCCCTGGCCCATGCCGACGTCGAGGACGCGCAGCCGCTGGCCCACGGGGAAGCGGTGCGCGATCTGCTCGTCCACCTGACGGCCGACGAGCTCCTGGCGTACCGCGTTGCGGAGCCCGCCCAGGCCTTCCAGCCACAGCCGGGCCCCGTCCGCGAAGCCACCCCCGCCGAACGCTCCGGGCGTTCCTCCGCTCAGGGCCGTTCCCCGCGCTTGACCTGCGGCTTCGGCAGACGCAGCCGGCGCATCTGGAGGGTGCGCATCAGGCCGTACGCGACTGCGCCGCGCTTGGGCTCGTCCGGGAAGCGCTGGTTCAGGGCCTTGCGCAGGCGGATGAACATGCCGACGGAGTCGACGAGGATCAGCGCGATCACGCCGAGCCACAGCAGCAGCGCGATGTTCTGGATGGACGGCACCCGCACCATGCTCAGCACCAGGATGATCACGGCCAGCGGCAGGAACATCTCGGCGACGGAGAAGCGGGAGTCGACGAAGTCGCGCACGTAACGCCGCACGGGACCCTTGTCGCGGTTGGGCAGATAACGCTCGTCGCCATTGGCGAGGGCCTCGCGCTGCTTGGTCATCTCGACCCGGCGGCGCTCACGAGCTCGCTTGGCATCCTCCTTGCGGTTGCCGGTCGAGGCCACCACGGCCTTGCGCTGCGACTGGGCCACAGCACGCTTCGGCGTCGGGCGGCCCTTCGGGGCCTGAGGGTCACGGGACTGCGAGAGGTCGGCGCTCACCTTGTCGGTGGCGGCGTCCTTCTCTTCCTTGGAGGATCGGCTACCAAACACAAAACCCAAGGGTACGTGGTTGCGGGCACGGGCCCCATCCCGGCGGGGAACGATCCGGCAACGGCGGGCGTCCTTCCTGAGGGAAGCACCTACTCCTTACGCCTGACACGGCGGACGGGCACTCGTCCTGGAGGAGGAGCGCATCCCCGCCCGAACAGTGCGGTAATAGAGGCAGGGCCCGTACTGTGGGTCTTGTTGGTGACCAGCAGCGAAGTCCGTCTAGAAGGGGGCGCGCGAAGCCCATGAGCGGTGTCATGAAGCGTATGGGGATGATCTTCCGCGCGAAGGCGAACAAGGCCCTGGACCGGGCCGAGGACCCGCGCGAAACCCTCGACTACTCGTACCAGAAGCAGCTCGAGCTGCTTCAGAAGGTGCGCCGCGGCGTCGCCGACGTGGCGACCTCCCGCAAGCGGCTGGAACTGCAGCTCAACCAGCTCCAGGGCCAGTCCAGCAAGCTGGAGGACCAGGGCCGCAAGGCGCTGGCCCTGGGCCGCGAGGACCTGGCCCGCGAGGCCCTGTCCCGCCGCGCCTCGCTGCAGCAGCAGGTCAGCGACCTGGAGGTGCAGCACCAGACCCTCCAGGGCGAGGAGGAGAAGCTGACCCTCGCCGCCCAGCGGCTCCAGGCCAAGGTGGACGCCTTCCGCACGAAGAAGGAGACCATCAAGGCCACGTACACGGCCGCCCAGGCGCAGACGCGGATCGCCGAGTCCTTCTCCGGCATCTCCGAGGAGATGAGCGACGTCGGCCTCGCCATCCAGCGGGCCGAGGACAAGACGGCGCAGCTCCAGGCCCGGGCCGGCGCGATCGACGAGCTGCTCGCCTCCGGCGCGCTCAGCGACGCGAGCGGGCTCGCCAAGGACGACCTCCAGGCAGAGCTGGACCGCATCTCGGGCGGTTCGGACGTGGAGCTGGAACTCCAGCGCATGAAGGCCGAGCTGGCGGGCGGCCCGTCCGCCCAGCAGCAGGCCCTCGAGGGCGGCGCCCCGGGCGCCGGCCAGCAGCCGCAGACCCAGCACCGGTTCGACAAGCAGTAGGACGGGGCCCGTCATGATTGTCCGCATCATGGGGGAAGGTCAGGTGGAGCTGGCTGACAGCCACTTCACCGAGCTCAACAAGCTGGACGACGTCCTGCTCGCCGAGATGGAGCGCGGTGACGAGGAGGGCTTCCGGCGGACGCTGGGCGAGCTCCTCGACGCCGTGCGGCGGCTCGGCGAGCCGCTGCCCGACGAGACGCTGGAGCCGTCCGAGCTGATCCTGCCCGCCCCGGACGCCTCGCTGGCCGAGGTGCGGGAGATGCTCAGCGACGACGGGCTCATCCCGGGCTGACCGGGCGCAGACGCACGGAGAAGGGCCCGTCCCCCTGGGGGACGGGCCCTTCTCCGTCAGTGCGCCTCCTTCTCGGAAGGGCGTTCCCGGTCCGGGGCCCCGCCGATGAAGTTCTCGAACTTGCGCCGCGGCGAAGCCCACCGGCGGTCGTGGTGGAAGGCGCGCAGCTGGGCTTTGGCGCGGGCCCTCGGCCGGTTCGCGTAGAACTTCTTCGCGTACGGGGAACCGGGCCGGGCGAGCCGGATCGCGCCGATCAGCGCGACGAAGGGGATGACCGTGCCGAAGAACGCGGTGCGGGCCTTGCCCTTCCACAGGGCGATCAGCGCGAGGAAGAAGTTGGTGGCCGTGTTCATGGCGACCAGGCCGCGGTTGTGCCGCTCGTCGTGGGTGAGGTCGTTGACCCCGAACGGCAGGAACCCGCCCAGCACCAGTGCCACGATCGCCGCGGTCAGGACCACGATCTCCACGCTCTTGCGGCCCTGCTCGCTCCAGTAGACGTCGTCCAGGTGCAGGATCAGCGCGAATTCGTCCAGCACCAGCCCCGCCCCGAGCCCGAAGATCACGGCCGACAGTCCCGCCCCGAAGCTGTGCCGGGCGCTCCCGATCGCCCCGAAGCCGCCGATGATCACGAGGACCACGCCCGGGACCACGTGGTGGATGTGCATCCCGCCCGGAGTGACGTTCTTGAAGGGCCCCCGCCCCGCCCGGATCATCCGGGTGATCATGCGGGTGACCAGGAAGGACAGGACGAAGGAGAGCAGCGCGAGGAGCAGCGGGAGCTTCCCCGGCTCCACGATGTTGCGATACCACCAGTGACCCATGCCACCACCTCCCGATTTGGGGCGTATGGGGTAACTTACCGGTCTCGTCGAGCGGGTAGCGTTCGCGCCGATGACAGATTCGTACGACGGCCCGTCCCCGACGCCGCCCCCCGAGCGCGCCTCGCTGCTCGACGGGGTCCGCTTCGCCTTCGGCACGCTCACCGTGCTGCCCACCCGCATCACCCGCTGGGACCGGCCCGCCGCCCGCACCGGGATGGCCTGCGCCCCGCTCGCCGGGCTCGTCGTGGGGCTCCTCGCGGCCGCGCCCGGCGTGCTCCTGCTGCTGGGCGGCGGCGGTCCGCTGCTCGCCGCCGCCGTCACCGTCGCCGTACCGGCGGCCCTGACCCGCGCCCTGCACCTGGACGGCCTCGCCGACACGGTGGACGGACTGGGCAGCGCCAAGCCGGCCGACGCCGCGCTGCGCATCATGAAGCAGTCCGACATCGGCCCCTTCGGGGTGGTGGCGCTGGTGTTCGTGCTGCTGGTCCAGGTCGCGGCGCTCGCCGACGTGTACGCCGACAGCTGGATCCGGGGCGCCCTGGCCGCCGTGGTCGCCGCCGTCACCGCCCGCCTCGCCATGACCCTGGCCTCCCGCGACGGGGTCCCCCCGGCCCGCCCCGAGGGGCTGGGCGCGGCCGTCGCCGGAGTCGTCCCCCGCGAGGCGGCCGCCTCGGTCGCCGGGCTCGTGGTGGTCCTCGCGGCCGCCGTCGCCCTGCCGCTGGGCCTGCCGGCCGCCGCGCAGCACGCGGTGGCCGTCCTGGCCGGCCTGCTGGCGGCCGAAGCCCTGCTCCGCCGCTGCGTGCACCGCTTCGACGGGGTCACCGGCGACGTGTTCGGAGCCCTGGCCGAGGTCTCGGCGACGACGGCCCTGGTCGTACTGGCCCTGGGCTGAGGCGCCTTCCCGGCGAGCTCCGGCCGCGCGGGACGACGTAGGGTCGGGGCGTGGAAAATACCCCGAACCAGGCCCCGACGCCCATCCGGGTGCTCCTCGCCGACGACCAGGCCCTGCTGCGCAGCGCGTTCAAGGTGCTCGTCGACTCCGAGGCCGACATGTGTGTCGTCGGGGAGGCCTCCGACGGGGCGCAGGCCTTCGAGCTGGCGCGCACGCTCCGGCCCGACGTGGTCCTCATGGACATCCGGATGCCCGGCACCGACGGTCTCGCCGCCACCCGGCTGATCAGCGCCGACTCCGAACTGACCGGCGTGCGCGTGGTGATGCTGACCACCTTCGAGGTCGACGAGTACGTGGCCGCGGCCCTGCGGGCGGGCGCCTCCGGCTTCCTCGGCAAGGGCGCCGAGCCCGAGGAGCTGCTCAACGCCATCCGCGTCGCGGCCGCCGGCGACGCCCTGCTCTCCCCGGCCGCCACCAAGGGGCTCATCGCCACCTTCCTCGCGCAGGGCGGCGGCGCTGGGGAGGTCCCCGCCGGGGGCTCCGCCCACGTCCAGCGGCTGGCCGCGCTGACCGGGCGCGAGCGCGAGGTCCTCGTCCTGGTGGCCGCGGGCCTGTCCAACGACGAGATCGCCCGCCGGCTGGAAGTCAGCCCGCTCACCGTCAAGACCCACGTGAACCGGGCCATGTCCAAGCTCGGGGCCCGCGACAGGGCGCAATTGGTGGTCATCGCGTACGAATCGGGACTAGTGCGGCCCAGGGCCGAGTAGACGGGGGTCCTCCGGAGGGGCCCGGAGTACTCCCGCCTACTGCGGACGCGGTATGCCCCGGATAAGGACGAGACCTGGGGGCGACGTCGGCGTGCCCGTGCGCGGGAGAGGCTGAGGGGCCCCGCGCGTGCCCGACGGCACGACTGCCCGTCATGCCTCGCCGACGTCACCGCGTCCCTGCAGAGAGATCCCCATACCCATGTTCCGGCTGTCCCGCTTCAGCCTCGCCCAAAGGGCGCTGATCGGCCTCGTGTCGCTCGTCGCGCTCCTCTTCGGCGCCATTGCCATCCCGCAGCTCAAGCAGCAGCTGCTGCCCTCCATCGACCTGCCGATGGTGTCCGTGCTCGCGCCCTACCAGGGCGCCTCGCCCGACGTGGTGGAGAAGCAGGTCGTCGAACCGATCGAAGCCATGCTCAAGGGCGTCGACGGCATCACCGGCGTCACCTCCACCGCCAGCGAGGGCAACGCCCTGATCATGGCGACCTTCGACTACGGCGACGAGGGCACCAAGCAGCTCGTCGCCGACGTCCAGCAGGCCGTCAACCGGGCCCGCGTACGGCTGCCCGCCGAGGTCGACCCGCAGGTCATCGCCGGTTCCACCGACGACATCCCGACCGTGGTCCTCGCCGTCACCTCCGACAAGGACCAGCAGGCGCTCGCCGACCAGCTGAACAAGTCCGTGGTCCCCGTCCTGGAGGACATCGCGGGCGTCGGCCAGGTCACCGTCGACGGGGTCCGTGACCTCCAGGTCACCGTCACCCCCGACAACGCCAAGCTCGCCGCCGCCGGCATCGACGGCGCGGCCCTGGCCCAGGGCCTCCAGGCGGGCGGCGCCGCCGTCCCCGCCGGCTCCTTCGACGAGGCGGGCAAGAACCGCACCGTCCGCGTCGGTTCGGGCTACACCTCGCTCGCCCAGCTGGAGGACCTGCGCCTCACCGCCGGCCCGGGCAAGCCCGCCGTCCGCCTCGGCGACGTGGCGAGCGTGAAGCAGGAGCCGGCCAAGGCCGACTCCCTCACCCGCACCAACGGCAAGCCCAGCCTCGCGCTGATGCTCACCATGGACAAGGACGGCAGCGCCGTCGCCATCTCGGACGCGGTCAAGGACAAGCTGCCCGAGCTCCGCTCCGCCCTCGGCTCCGGCGCCGACCTGACCGTGGTCAGCGACCAGGGCCCGGCCGTCGCCAAGTCCATCTCGGGCCTGACCACCGAAGGCCTGCTCGGCCTGGTCTTCGCGGTCATCGTGATCCTGGTCTTCCTCGGCTCGGTGCGCTCGACGCTGGTCACCGCGGTCTCCATCCCGCTGTCCGTCGTCCTCGCGCTGATCGTGCTGTGGACCCGCGACCTCTCCCTCAACATGCTGACGCTGGGCGCGCTCACCATCGCCATCGGCCGCGTCGTCGACGACTCGATCGTGGTCCTGGAGAACATCAAGCGCCACCTCGGCTACGGCGAGGAGCGCCGGCACGCGATCATCACCGCGGTGAAGGAAGTGGCCGGCGCGGTCACCTCCTCCACGCTCACCACCGTCGCCGTCTTCCTGCCGATCGCCTTCGTCGGCGGCATGGTCGGCCAGTTCTTCGGCCCGTTCTCCATCACCGTCACCGCGGCCCTGCTGGCCTCGCTGCTCGTCTCCCTGACGGTCGTGCCGGTGCTCTCGTACTGGTTCCTGCGCGCGCCGAAGGGCGTCAGCGAGGGCAACGCCGCGAGCATCGAGAAGGCCCGCCGCGAGGCCGAGGAGAAGGAGTCCCGCAGCAAGCTCCAGCAGTTCTACGTACGGGCCCTGGGCCTGGTCACCCGGCGCCGGGTGACCACCCTGGTCGTCGCCGTCGTGGTGCTCGTCGCGACGCTGGGCATGACCCCGCTGCTCAAGACGAACTTCTTCGACCAGGGCGAGCAGGAAGTCCTCAGCATCAAGCAGCAGTTGCCGCCCGGCACCTCGCTCGCCGCCGCCGACGAGGCGAGCCGCAAGGTCGAGAAGGTGCTGGAGGGGACCGACGGGGTCAAGGACTACCAGGTCACCGTCGGCTCCTCCGGCTTCCTGGCCGCCTTCGGCGGCGGTACGGGCTCCAACCAGGCCTCGTACCAGGTCACCCTGGAGAACTCGGACAAGACCGAGGCCGCCAAGAAGCACATCGAGACCGCCCTGAAGGGGCTCGACGGCATCGGCGAGACCACCATCGCGGCCGGCGACGGCTTCGGCAGCCAGAACCTCAGCGTCGTCGTCAAGGCCGGCGACGGGGCCGTCCTCGCCAAGGCCGCCGAGCAGGTCCGCGCCGAGGTGGCGAAGATCGAGGACGTCACCGACGTCCAGAGCGACCTGTCCCAGTCCGTGCCCCGGATCTCGGTCACCGCCACCCCCAAGGCGGCGGAGTTCGGCCTGAACCAGGCGGCGCTCGGCGCCCTCGTCGGCCAGGCCGTCCGCGGCAACCCGGCGGGCAAGGCCGTACTGGACGACACCGAGCGGGACATCGTCATCAAGTCCGCGCAGCCGGCCACCACCCTGGCCCAGCTGCAGGCGCTGCCCGTCGGCCCGGTCAAGCTCGGCGACATCGCCGAGGTCAAGGAGGTCCCCGGCCCCGTCGCGATGACCCGGATCGACGGCGCCCGCGCCGCGACCATCACCGCGAAGCCGGTCGGCGACAACACCGGCGCCGTCAGCTCCACCCTGCAGACGAAGATCAAGGCCCTGGACCTGCCCGCGGGCGCCACCGCCACCATCGGCGGCGTCGGACAGGACCAGAGCGAGGCCTTCGGACAGCTGGGCCTGGCCATGCTCGCGGCCATCGCGATCGTGTTCATGCTGCTCGTCGCGACGTTCCGCTCGCTCGTCCAGCCGCTGATCCTGCTGGTCTCGATCCCGTTCGCCGCGACCGGCGCGCTCGGCCTGCTCCTGGTCACCGGCACCCCGCTCGGCGTCCCGGCGATGATCGGCATGCTGATGCTCATCGGCATCGTCGTCACCAACGCGATCGTGCTGATCGACCTGGTCAACCAGTACCGGGCCCAGGGCTACGGCGTCGTCGAGGCCGTCGTCGAGGGCGGCCGCCACCGGCTGCGCCCGATCCTGATGACGGCACTGGCGACGATCTTCGCGCTGCTCCCGATGGCGCTGGGCGTCACCGGCGAGGGCGGCTTCATCTCGCAGCCGCTCGCGGTGGTCGTCATCGGCGGCCTCATCAGCTCCACCCTGCTGACCCTGCTCCTGGTGCCGACCCTCTACACGATGCTGGAGCTCCGCAAGGAGCGCCGCAGCGCGAAGAAGAGGGCCCGCCTGAGCGTGGTCCCGACCCCGGCCGCCTCCGCGGAGGACGAGAGCCCGGTCAAGGTCTGACCCGCGGGAACCCGTACACGCCGAAGGGCCGCCCCTCGCAGGAGGGGCGGCCCTTCGGTCGTCGTGCGTTCCGCGGCCGGACCGGGGTTACGGAAGCGCGAGCATCCGCTCCAGGGCGAGCTTGGCGAAGCTCTCGGTCTCCTTGTCGACCTGGATCTGGTTCACGAGGTTGCCCTCGGCCAGGGACTCCAGGGTCCACACCAGGTGGGGGAGGTCGATGCGGTTCATGGTCGAGCAGAAGCAGACCGTCTTGTCGAGGAAGACGACCTCCTTGTCCTCGGCGGCGAACCGGTTCGCCAGCCGCTGGACGAGGTTCAGCTCGGTGCCGATGGCCCACTTGGAGCCGGCCGGGGCCGCCTCCAGCGCCTTGATGATGTACTCGGTGGAGCCGACGTAGTCCGCGGCCGCCACGACCTCGTGCTTGCACTCCGGGTGGACCAGGACGTTCACGCCGGGGATGCGGGCGCGCACGTCGTTGACCGAGTCGACCGAGAAGCGGCCGTGGACCGAGCAGTGGCCGCGCCACAGGATCATCTTGGCGTCCCGCAGCTGCTCGACGGTCAGGCCGCCGTTCGGCTTGTGCGGGTTGTAGAGCACGCAGTCGTCGAGGGACAGGCCCATGTCGCGGACGGCGGTGTTGCGGCCCAGGTGCTGGTCCGGCAGGAAGAGGATCTTCGCGCCCTGCTCGAACGCCCACTCCAGGGCCTTCTTGGCGTTGGACGAGGTACAGATCGTGCCGCCGTGCTTGCCGGTGAAGGCCTTGATGTCGGCGGAGGAGTTCATGTACGAGACGGGGACCGTGGCTCCGGCGACACCCGCCTCGGTCAGCACGTCCCAGCACTCCGCTACCTGCTCGGCGGTGGCCATGTCGGCCATCGAGCAGCCCGCGGCCAGGTCCGGCAGGACCACCTTCTGGTCGTCCGAGGTCAGGATGTCCGCGGACTCTGCCATGAAGTGGACGCCGCAGAAGACGATGTACTCGGCCTCCGGCTTGGCGGCCGCGTCCTTGGCGAGCTTGAAGGAGTCACCGGTGACGTCGGCGAACTCGATGACCTCGTCACGCTGGTAGTGGTGGCCGAGGATGAAGACCTTGTCCCCGAGCTTCTCCTTCGCGGCGCGGGCGCGCGCCACGAGGTCCGGGTCCGACGGCGAGGGCAGGTCGCCGGGGCACTCCACCCCGCGCTCGCTCTTGGGGTCGGCCTCACGGCCGAGCAGCAGCAGGGCAAGGGGCGTCGGCTGGACGTCCAAAGGCTGGTTGTCCAAAGGCTGGGCGGTGGTCACGACACGCACCCTTTCTGTTCTGCGACAAGGGACTTCTGAAGCACTCCGAAGCCATCGCTTCGACTTCTCGTCTATTTGACGCTATCTATCATAACTGCTTCACGTCACTTTGACGATGCCGATAGTGTCGATGTGACGCATTCGCCCGCCCGCCACCGGTGCCTCGCGGGGACCCACCACCGCGCGGGGGTGTGCGAGCATGGAATTTCTGAAACACGCGTCGGGTCGCGGAATGAATCCGCGGTCCCGCTCGTTGCCACCGACGGCAAGAGTCCGACGTTTCCCCGCTCCCGGCGGGGAGCCGCCCACTTCGGGAGTGAATGCAGATGTCCGTACAGGACGAAAAGACCACCGTGAGCGACGGCATCCTCCTGTCCGACGCCGCCGCCGAGAAGGTCAGGACCCTGCTGGAGCAGGAAGGCCGCGATGACCTGGCGCTGCGCGTCGCCGTCCAGCCCGGCGGCTGCTCCGGCCTGCGCTACCAGCTCTTCTTCGACGAGCGCTCCCTCGACGGCGACGTCGTGAAGGACTTCGACGGTGTGAAGGTCGTCACCGACCGGATGAGCTCCCCGTACCTGCACGGCGCGTCGATCGACTTCGTCGACACCATCGAGAAGCAGGGCTTCACGATCGACAACCCGAACGCCACCGGTTCCTGCGCCTGCGGCGACTCGTTCAACTAAGCGCTCGAAGCCCTGAGGGCCCTGCGGGGCCCCCGGGCAGACGAGAGGGGCCCGCCCGCGGACATCCGCGGACGGGCCCCTCTCGTGCGTCCTGCCGCCTACTGGCGGGGGACGGCCTTGCCGTTGGTCGCATCGACCACCTTGCGGTCGCCCAGCGGCTGCTGGAGCGCGGCCGTCACCGTCATCTCCTTCGCGATCATGATGCAGTTCTGCCCCGGCTTGTTCGGGGTGTCCGTGATCTTGACCATCACCGACTCCGGCTGCTCCCGGACCTCCAGGGCGTACGTGCTGCACACCCCGCCCCAGAAGTTCACGGTCAGCGTCCGGTCCGCCGAGGAGTACGAGAAACCGGGCACGCTCTGCCCCTTCGCGGGCGGGTCCACCGGGGGAGCCTCCTCGGTCGCCGCCGCCGGCTGGGCCACCGTGTGCCCCGGGCCGCCGCCCCGGCCGGCCACCTCGAACAGCCAGGCCGGCACCAGCCCGCGGGCCCCGTCGACCGTGCCCGGGACCAGCCCGAGCGCGGCGCCCCGCACCGACTCCGTCCGCGTCGGCTTCATAGGCCGGGGCTCCGGGTTGCACGGCAGCGTGTCCGTGGCCCCGACCGGGGAGTCCGGGGTCAGCGGCACGCTCGTGGCGCAGCCGCTCGGACCCGGGTCCGGGGCGCCGGAACCCCGCGCCTTGTCGTTCAGCCGGGCCAGCGCATCGACGGCGCCGATCACCGGCTGCTCGGCGGCCCGCGCCGGAGCCTTCAGCTCGCCGCTGCCCGACACCACCCGGGAGTCCGCCCCGACACCGATCCGGGTGGACCAGCCCTGCGTGGCCAGCCCGCCGATCACCGGGTCGGCCGTCACCAGGCGTACGGAGCCCTGGAGGATCCGGGCGTCGAGCGCCGCCGAGTCCTGCCCCACGGCGGCCAGCACGGGCGCGGCGGCGGCCTTGGCGGCCGCCTCGGTGACCGGGGTCCCGCCGGTGCCGCCGCGCTCCGGCCCCAGGTCCTGGGGGAGGGTGGCGGGGCCGCAGGTGTCCTTGCCGCGCACGCAGTCGTCCCCGGCGCCGCCGACCTGGAAGCGGGAGAAGCTCCAGGTCCCGGGGGCCTTGAGGTTCACCGTGAGCCGGGGTCCGGAGCCGTCCGCGGCCTCCCCGGCCTGCCAGGTCTCCCCGGCCAGCCGGGGCGCGCCGGAGATCCCCAGCGCCGTCGCGAGCCGCGCCACCTCGGCGGAGGTCACCTCGCCGCTCGCCGCGAAGGCCGGAGCCGTGGCCGGGCCGTCCGGGAGGGGAATGTCGGCGGTGTAGGTGACACCGCCGCCGGAGGGATCGGGCTCGCCGGGGGCGATGCCGGGCCCGGGCGGCGTGGGCGCGGCGGCCGCCGAGCGGGGCGCCGAGGCCGCGCGGTCGCCCGTACGGCCCTCGCCGTGCGCGACCGAAGCCCAGTACGCGGTGCCGCCGCCGGTGAGCAGGACGGCGGCCGCGATCGAACCGACGACCCAGACGGGCCGCCGTCGTGTGGCACGAGGCGCACCGGGTGCGCCGGGCACCTCGGGCGCCCGGGGGGTGTCCTCGGGTGCTTCCGGTCCATCGGGTTGTTCGCTGGTCACCGCATCGCTCCTTTGCCCGTCCCGCATGGGGTGATGCGGGTGTGACGGAACAGACGCGGATCCGGTTCCGCCCCGGCGGTCCGGCCGGAGCGACTAGTCCCCGTAGGCCGCCGTGGAGGCGATGAGCCGGGCCGAGGCCGCCGGGACGCGGATCCCGATGATCTGCGAGGGGGCCACCCGATCCGGCCGCGGATCCGCGGGAACCGGCCAATGCGGGGCCATCCGGGCACAGTCGCCCAGCAGCTGTTCGAACGCGGTGCTCGCCGCGTTCTCGGAGGTCCGGACGGGCCCGAAGCCATCGGTGTAGGTCATGGGGCACGGTAGGCACGGCACCACGGGCGAAGAAAGAGCTACTACGGGGTAGTTTCGGACGGTCGGTTGTCCGCCCCCCGACCGGGTAGTTTTGACTGTCCCCTTGCCTTCCCCCGCAGGAGCGTCCACGCCGTGCGTATCGCAGTCACCGGCTCCATCGCCACCGACCACCTCATGACCTTCCCCGGCCGCTTCGCCGACCAGTTGGTCGCGGACCAGCTGCACACGGTCTCCCTCTCCTTCCTCGTCGACAACCTCGACGTGCGGCGCGGCGGAGTCGGCCCGAACATCTGCTTCGGCATGGGGCAGCTCGGCGCCCGGCCGATCCTCGTCGGAGCCGCCGGCTCCGACTTCGACGAGTACCGCGCCTGGCTCGACCGCCACGGCGTCGACACCCAGTCCGTGCGGATCTCCGAGGTCCTGCACACCGCGCGCTTCGTCTGCACGACGGACTCGGACCACAACCAGATCGGCTCCTTCTATACGGGCGCGATGAGCGAGGCCCGCCTGATCGAGCTGAAGTCGGTCGCGGACCGGGTCGGCGGCCTGGACCTCGTCCTGATCGGCGCGGACGACCCCGAGGCGATGCTGCGCCACACGGAGGAGTGCCGCACCCGCGAGATCCCCTTCGCGGCGGACTTCTCCCAGCAGATCGCCCGGATGGACGGCGGCAACATCCGCACCCTGATGGAGGGCGCGACGTACCTCTTCTCGAACGAGTACGAGAAGGGCCTCATCGAGGCGAAGTCGGGCTGGACCGACGCGGAGATCCTGGCGAAGGTCGGCACCCGGGTGACCACGCTCGGCTCGAACGGCGTCCGCATCGAGCGGGTCGGCCACGACCCGATCGTGGTCGGCTGCCCGGAGGAGACCGCGAAGGTCGACCCGACCGGCGTCGGCGACGCGTTCCGCGCGGGCTTCCTGACGGGGCTGGGCTGGGGCGTCGGCCTGGAGCGGGCCGCGCAGGTCGGCTGCATGCTGGCCACGCTCGTCATCGAGACCCTGGGCACCCAGGAGTACACCCTGGGCCGCGCCCACTTCATGGAGCGCTTCATGAAGGCCTACGGCGACGAGGCGGCGGCGGAAGTCCAGTCCCACCTGCCCGCGTAGCCCCTCGCGGCCCGGGCTGCCCGGCCCTGCGGGGCGAAGTCCCCGCAGCACCCTTGGCCGCTGCGCGGGGCGAAGTCCCCTACCCGCCCTTCGCCCGTTCCCTGGGGCTCCGCCCCAGACCCCGCGCCTCAAACGCCGGCGAGGCTGAATTTTCCCGGCGGAGCCGGAAAATCCAGCCCGTCCGGCGTTTGAGGACCGGGTCCGGGCAGAGCCCGGGGAACGGTGGAAGGGTGGGTAGGGGACAGCCCCCGCAGGGCAGCCCGGGCCCCCCCGCCGGGTCAGACCGCCCGGCGGACCGTGTACGCGGTACCGAGGGGACGAGGGGCCTCGCCCACGTAGGTCTGCCCGCGCATCGCGCACCACGCGGGGATGTCCAGCCGGGCGACCTCGTCGTCGGACAGCACCGTGACCGTCCCCCCCACCGGCACCCGCCCGATCACCCGGGCCAGCTCGATCACCGGCTGCGGACACCGCAGGCCGAGGGCGTCCAGTTCCAGGGATTCCGCCTCCGGGCCGGCCGCGGCCATCACCGTTTCCGCCGCGCCGAGTTGCTCGCGGATCCCCGCCACCAGCCCGGGCAGCACCTCCAGGAAGCCGTTGACCTCCGCCGCCGTCGTACCGGTGGGAAGAGACACCCGTACGTTCCCTTCCGACAGCACCCCCATGGCCCGCAGGACATGGGACGGCGTCAGCGTCGAGCTGGTGCAGGAGGACCCGGAGGAGACGGAGTAGCCGGCCCGGTCCAGGCCGTGGAGCAGGGTCTCCCCGTCCACGTAGAGACAGGAGAAGGTGACCAGGTGCGGGAGCCGGAGGTCGGGATGGCCCACCACCTCCACGTCCGGCACCAGCCGGGCCACCCGCCGCCGCAGCCGGTCCACCAGGATCCGCAGGCGGGCCGCTTCCGCCTCCGCCTCGGCCCGTACGGCCCGCAGGGAGGCCGCCGCCGCCACCGCCGCGGGGAGGTTGACGAAACCGGGGGAGCGCCCCGACTCCCTTTCGTCGGCGGGGCCTTGGGGGGAGAAGCGCACTCCCTTGCGGACCGCCAGCAGGCCGACCCCGGCCGGGCCGCCCCATTTGTGGGCGCTCGCGCACAGCACGGACCAGTTCCCGGGGACGGGCCCCCAGGCCAGCGACTGCGCGGCGTCCACCAGCAGCGGCACCCCGGCGGCGGCGCACACCTCGGCCACCTCCGCCACGGGCTGGACGGTGCCCACCTCGTGGTTGGCCGACTGGAGGCAGGCCAGCGCGGTGGCGGGCCCGATCAGTTCCCCGTAGGAGGAGGGGGAGACCCGGCCGAACCGGTCCACCGGGACCTCCTCGACCCGCCCGCCGCCCGCGGCGTGGACCTCCGCCGCGTGCAGTACGGAACTGTGTTCCACCGCCGATACGACCAGATGCCCGCCGACGCGCCGACGGCCCGCCAGGACCCCGGCCATGCCCGAGTGAACCGCGTGCGTCCCCGAAGGAGTGAACACGAGCTCGTCGGGGCGGCAGCCCACCGACTCCGCCGCCGCCTCCCGGGCCGCGTCCAGCAGCATCCGGGCCCGGCGCCCTTCGCGGTACAGCCGGGCCGGGTCGGCCCAGCCTTCGTCAAGGGAGGCCTGGAGCGCCTGCCGGGCCACGGGGTGCAGCGGGGCGGCGGACGCGGTGTCGAAGTACGGCATCCGGTCACGCTAACCGGCCGCCGGGCCAGGGCCGCGACCGGTGGGCCCGGCGTCGAGGTCAGGGCCCGTCAGATGCCGCCGGAACGCCGCCATTCGGGGCACGTTGGGCCGTCCCCCGTACGGCGGATCCATCCCTTCGGGGTCAGTAACGGCGCGTTGGGCACCCTCCCCGCGCGACCCCAAATAGCGTCCAGTAGGGTTTGGTCCGCATAAACATCCAAACCCCTGCCTGCGTCAGGGCCGGCGACCGACCCGAATGCGGCCGCGGCCGGCCGCGCGGGCCGAGACTCTCGGGAAGGCGCTACGTGAGTCCCTACGGCTCCGACCGCTCGCCGCGGCGCCCGATGCGGCGGAAGCTGCTGCAGGCGCTGACTGCGGGCGTGGTCCTGGCGACCGCCACTGGTTGCTCGTATACATGGAAAGACTTCCCCCGCCTCGGATTGCCCACCCCGGTCACTGAAGAGGCGCCTCGCATCCTCTCCCTGTGGCAGGGGTCCTGGGCGGCCGCTCTGATCACCGGCATCCTCGTGTGGGGCCTGATCATGTGGAGCGTCATCTTCCACCGGCGCAGCCGGACCAAGGTCGAGGTTCCCCCGCAGACCCGGTACAACATGCCCATCGAGGCGCTGTACACCGTGGTCCCGCTCATCATCGTCTCGGTGCTCTTCTACTTCACCGCGCGTGACGAGTCGAAGCTGCTCTCCCTCTCCGCCAAGCCGGCGCACACGATCAACGTGATCGGCTTCCAGTGGAGCTGGGGCTTCAACTACGTCGAGGACGTCGACGGCGATGCGGCCACCCCGAAGGCGGGTGAGGTTCCCAAGGAACTCGCCTCCCTTCCGGACCGCTACACCAAGGACTTCCCGGCGGGCGCCGAAGGCGTCTACACCAAGGGCGTCCCGAGCGACCGGAACGAAGAGACCGGCAACCCGGGCCCGACGCTCTGGCTGCCGAAGGGCGAGAAGGTCCGCTTCATCCTGTCGTCCAACGACGTCATCCACTCCTTCTGGGTGGTCCCCTTCCTGTTCAAGCAGGACGTCATTCCGGGCCACACCAACGTCTTCGAGGTCACCCCGACCGAAGAGGGCGTCTTCATGGGCAAGTGCGCCGAGCTCTGCGGTGTCGACCACTCCCGAATGCTCTTCAACGTCAAGGTCGTCTCCCCGGAGGCGTACAAGGCGCACCTGAAGGAGCTCGCGGAGAAGGGTCAGACCGGCTTCCTCCCGGCCGGCATCAAGCAGACCGACCCGGCCCGCAATGCTGAGGTGAACAAACTGTGAGCATCCTCAACCAGCCTCAGGGTGCCGAGGCCGACTCGTACGAGAACGAGTTGCCGGTACGGAGCAAGCAGCCGGGCAATGTCGTCGTGAAGTGGTTGACCACCACCGACCACAAGACCATCGGCACGATGTACCTGCTGACGTCGTTCGTGTTCTTCCTCATCGGCGGTCTGCTGGCGCTCTTCATGCGCGCCGAGCTGGCCCGTCCGGGGACGCAGATCATGTCGAACGAGCAGTTCAACCAGGCGTTCACCATGCATGGCACGATCATGCTGCTGATGTTCGCCACCCCGCTCTTCGCGGGCTTCGCGAACTGGATCATGCCGCTGCAGATCGGCGCGCCCGACGTGGCGTTCCCGCGGCTGAACATGTTCGCGTACTGGCTGTACCTCTTCGGTTCGACCATCGCGGTGGCCGGCTTCGTCACCCCCTCGGGTGCCGCCGACTTCGGCTGGTTCGCCTACTCCCCGCTGTCGGACGCGGTCCGGTCGCCGGGCATCGGCGCCGACATGTGGATCATGGGTCTGGCCTTCTCCGGCTTCGGCACGATCCTCGGTTCGGTCAACTTCATCACCACGATCATCTGCATGCGCGCCCCCGGCATGACGATGTTCCGCATGCCGATCTTCACCTGGAACGTGCTGCTGACCGGTGTCCTGGTCCTGCTCGCCTTCCCGGTGCTGGCCGCCGCGCTCTTCGCACTGGAGGCGGACCGCAAGTTCGGTGCGCACGTCTTCGACGCCGCGAACGGCGGCGCGCTGCTATGGCAACACCTCTTCTGGTTCTTCGGCCATCCAGAGGTGTACATCATCGCGTTGCCATTCTTCGGAATCGTTTCCGAAATCATTCCGGTCTTCTCGCGCAAGCCGATGTTCGGCTACATCGGTCTGATCGCCGCGACGATCTCGATCGCCGGCCTTTCGGTGACCGTGTGGGCGCACCACATGTACGTCACCGGCGGTGTGCTGCTGCCGTTCTTCTCCTTCATGACGTTCCTCATCGCGGTTCCGACCGGTGTGAAGTTCTTCAACTGGATCGGCACCATGTGGAAGGGCTCGTTGTCCTTCGAGACCCCGATGCTCTGGACGATCGGCTTCCTGGTCACCTTCACCTTCGGTGGTCTGACCGGCGTCATCCTGGCCTCGCCCCCGATGGACTTCCACGTCTCCGACTCGTACTTCGTCGTCGCGCACTTCCACTACGTCGTCTTCGGCACCGTGGTCTTCGCGATGTTCGCCGGCTTCCACTTCTGGTGGCCGAAGTTCACGGGCAAGATGCTGGACGAGCGCCTCGGCAAGATCACCTTCTGGACGCTGTTCATCGGCTTCCACGGCACCTTCCTGGTGCAGCACTGGCTGGGCGCCGAGGGCATGCCGCGTCGTTACGCGGACTACCTCGCGGCGGACGGCTTCACCCTGCTGAACACCATCTCGACGATCAGCTCGTTCGTGCTGGGCCTGTCGATGCTGCCGTTCATGTACAACGTCTGGAAGACGGCGAAGTACGGCAAGAAGGTCGAGGTCGACGACCCGTGGGGCTACGGCCGTTCGCTCGAATGGGCGACGTCTTGCCCGCCGCCGCGGCACAACTTCCTCACCCTGCCGAGGATCCGGTCCGAATCCCCGGCATTCGATCTGCACCACCCCGAGATCGCGGCCCTCGACCACCTTGAGGACCACTCCGTGGCCGCCAAGGCCGTCGCTGGTGGCAAGGAGGCCGGCAAGTGAAGATCCAGGGCAGGATGTTCCTGTGGCTCGCCGCCTTCATCCTGATCATGACCGTCGTGTACGGCGTGTGGTCCAAGGAGCCGGTCGGCACCACGGCACTCGCGCTGGCCTTCGGCCTGAGCGCCATGATCGGCTACTACCTGGCCTTCACGGCCGCGCGCGTCGACCAGATGGCCCAGGACAACCTGGAGGCCGACGTCGCCGACGAGGCGGGCGAGCTGGGGTTCTTCTCCCCGCACAGCTGGCAGCCGCTCTCGCTGGCCATCGGTGGCGCCTTCGCCTTCATGGGCGTCGTCTTCGGCTGGTGGCTGATGTACTTCTCGGCGCCGCTGATCCTCGTGGGTCTGTGGGGCTGGGTGTACGAGTACTACCGCGGCGAGAACCAGAACCAGTAGCCGCACCCGCGTGACCGCTCCCGCAGCGGCCGCAGCATCAGACCAGGGGCCCGGACTCCTCCAATGGAGGAGTCCGGGCCCCTCGTTTGCAGTCACCCCGCGCGCAGTAATTGTCATATCTTCATAGCGTTGGCTCCATGAACCAGTCACCGCGTCTTTGGACGGTTATCGGCTGCTCCCTGCTGGTCGCGTCCCTCGGGGCCGGCGCCACCGCATGCGGGTCGGGCGATGACAACCCGCTGTCAGCCCGCCCCTACGACGCGGGCGACCAAGTCGTACTCAACCAGCCCTCCGGCAGTCGCCCGGTCGACCCGGACAAGCCCCTGGAAGTCACCCGCAAGAGCGGTGACGGCCGGATCACCGACGTCAGCGCCGTGGACACCCACGGCCGCCGCCTGGCGGGCGAGCTGTCCGCCTCCGGCGACCGCTGGCACAGCACCGTCCCGATGGCCGCAGGCGTCCGCTACACCGTCCTCGTGAGCACCGAGGACGAACGGGGCGCTCCCGGGCAGCGCACGCTCACCTTCGACACCACCCCGGCCCAGAAGGTCCTCAAGGTCGAATTCGGCCCCGACGAGGGCAAGTACGGCGTCGGACAGCCCCTCACGGCCGAACTCAACGAGCCCGTCAAGGACAAGGCCGCCCGCGCCGTCATCGAGCGGGGCCTGGTCGTCGACGCCCCGCCGGAAGCCGTGGGCGCCTGGCACTGGGTGGACGACAAGAAGCTCCACTACCGGCCCAAGGAGTACTGGCCCGCCAACACCACGGTCTCCGTACGGAGCAACCTGGAGGGCGTCAAGATCTCCGATGACCTGCACGGGGCCGCCTCCAAGCCGCTGAAGCTGGAGATCGGCGACCGCGTCGAGGTCACCACGGACGCCTCCTCGCACTACCTCACGTTCAAGCGCAACGGAGAAGTGATCAACACCATTCCGGTGACCACCGGAAAGCCGGGCTTCTCCACCCGCAACGGCGTCAAGGTGGTCCTCGGCAAGCAGTACTACGTCCAGATGCGCGGGGACACGGTCGGCATCGGCGGCAGCGAGTACTACAACCTGCCCGTCTACTACGCGACCCGCGTCACCTGGAGCGGTGAATACGTCCACGCCGCGCCGTGGTCCGTCGGCTCCCAGGGCTACGAGAACGTCAGCCACGGCTGCACCGGCATGAGCACGGGCAACGCCGCCTGGTTCTACGAGAACATCAGCGAAGGCGACATCGTCCGCGTCATCAACAGCATCGGCGACGACATGGACACCTTCGGCAACGGCTACGGCGACTGGAACATGGACTGGAAGGACTGGCGCGAGGGCAGCGCCCTCCTCAAGGGCACCCAGGAGGGGCGCAGCCCGGTCGACCAGGCGCGCCTGCGCCCGCAGGTGTAACCACCGGGCCGGGAGCGCCTGGAGCGCCGGGAGAAGCCACAGCCGGGGCACGGGCGCCCGTACGAACCGTACGGGCGCCCGTGCCCCGGTATGCGCCGTTAAGGGGCCGTGCGGGGCGCACAGGCCCCGCTACGCCGCCGGGGAGAGCCGGGCGCGCAGCAGACCCGCCAGGGCCTGCGCGAAGTCCACCGGATCCACCGGAAGGGTGACCGCGGCGTCCGCGCGGCTCCAGGTGGCCAGCCAGGCGTCCTGCGGACGGCCCATCAGGAGCAGCACGGGCGGGCACTGGAAGATCTCGTCCTTGATCTGCCGGCACACCCCCATGCCCCCGGCCGGAACCGCCTCGCCGTCCAGCACGCACACGTCGATGCCGCCCGCGTCCAGTTCCTTCAGGACGGCCGGCAGCGTGGCGCACTCCAGGAACTCCACCGGCGGCAGGTCGGCGGCCGGCCTGCGCCCGGCCGCCAGCCGCACCTGCTCCCGGGTGCCCGCGTCGTCGCTGTAGACCAGAACCCGCGCAGTCGCCCGCATTTCGTTCCTCCACGTGTCCCGTGAATCACGTTGATGTTGCGCGGGATGCTACTCCGTCCGACCCGGTGTCAACATCGGTTCGCACAGCCTCGCCCGAGGGATGTCCGACAGGCGTCCGAAGGGCGATCTGATGGGCCGTTCGGGCCTTGCACACGCCCCTGACACTCCGAACGGCACCCCCCGGGGTGAGGGCGGGATAAGGGACCGACATAATGTCGGTCGTGGCGACAGCAACGACAGTAGATACCGGGCACGCGCACCCGACGGTCAACAGGCCGAACCTCGTCAGCGTGGGAACCATCATCTGGTTGAGTTCCGAGCTGATGTTCTTCGCGGCCCTCTTCGCGATGTACTTCACCCTGCGATCAGTGACAGGCGCCGAGTACTGGACAGAACAGGCTTCGGCCTTGAATCTGCCCTTCTCGGCGACGAACACGACGATCCTGGTGCTTTCCTCGCTCACCTGCCAGCTCGGCGTATTCGCCGCCGAGCGCGGTGACGTGAAGAAGCTCAGGACGTGGTTCATCATCACGTTCGTCATGGGTGCGATCTTCATTGGCGGCCAGGTGTTCGAGTACACCGAGCTGGTCAAGCACGAGGGCATGAGCCTCTCGTCCGGTCCGTACGGCTCGGTCTTCTACCTGACCACCGGCTTCCACGGTCTGCACGTGACGGGCGGTCTCATCGCCTTCCTGCTGGTCCTCGGCCGGACGTACGCGGCCAAGAGGTTCACCCACGAACAGGCCACGTCGGCCATCGTCGTGTCCTACTACTGGCACTTCGTCGATGTCGTCTGGATCGGCCTCTTCGCAACGATCTACCTGATCAAGTAGCGAACACGTCGCCGGGCCCGACCCGGCACTCCATCCAGACACACCGACGCAGAAGATCCTGACACCGGGGTAATCCGTGAAAAAGCTCTCCGCACGACGACGCCATCCGCTGGCGGCGGTCGTCGTTCTACTCTTCGCGCTGGCGGTTACCGGGGGGCTGTACAGCGCCTTCGCGCCCGCGGGCACTGCGAAGGCCGACGAAACCGTCCAGTCCCTCGCCATCGAGGAGGGCCAGAAGCTCTACGCCGTCGGCTGCGCAAGCTGCCACGGAACCGGCGGTCAGGGTTCCTCTGACGGCCCCAGCCTGGTAGGCGTCGGCTCCGCTGCCGTCGACTTCCAGGTGATGACGGGCCGTATGCCCGCCCAGCAGCCCGGCGCCCAGGTGCCGAAGAAGCCCGTCATCTACACCCAGGCGCAGGCCGACCAGCTCGCCGCGTACATCTCGTCGCTCGGAGCCGGCCCGATCACGCCGACCGGGAAGCAGTACGACCCGGCGGGTGCCGACATCGCGAAGGGTGGCGAGCTGTTCCGCAACAACTGCGCGCAGTGCCACAACTTCACCGGTGAGGGCGGCGCACTGACGAACGGCAAGTACGCCCCCAACCTCGAGGGCGTCGAGCCGAAGCACATCTACGAGGCCATGCTCACCGGCCCGCAGAACATGCCCTCCTTCCCCGACAGCACCATGCCGGAGAAGCAGAAGAAGGACATCATCGCGTACCTCCAGCACGTGAACGGCGAGAAGTCGACCAACCCCGGTGGCCTCAAGCTCGGTGGCCTCGGCCCCGTCTCCGAGGGTCTCTTCGGCTGGATCTTCGGACTGGGTGCGCTGATCGCTGTCGCCGTCTGGGTCGCGGCCCACACCGCTAAGGCCAAGAAGTCATGAGTAGCCAAGACATTCCCGAAGAGAAGCACCTGCCGAGCGAGCAGGGCGACGCGCACCACGGTGCCGTGGCAGTGGCGGACGACCCGTTCGCCGACCCCGGTCTGCCGGTTCACCGGCCTCGGATCCAGGACATCGACGAGCGGGCCGCGAAGCGCTCCGAGCGCACGGTGGCCATGCTGTTCACGCTGTCGATGCTGGCCACGGTCGCCTTCATCGCCTCGTACGTGATCCTGCCGGTCGACAAGATCGTCTACATCTTCCCCATCGGGAAGGTGAGCGCTCTCAACTTCGCCCTCGGCATCAGCCTCGGCGCAGCCCTCTTCTGCATCGGCGCGGGCGCGGTCCACTGGGCCCGCACCCTGATGTCCGACGTGGAGGTCGCCGCCGAGCGCCACGAGATCGCGGCCCCGGCCGAGGTCAAGGCGCAGGTCATGCAGGACTTCGCGGACGGCGCGCGCGAGTCGGCCATCGGCCGCCGCCCGCTGATCCGCAACACGATGTTCGGCGCGCTGGCCCTGCTGCCGCTCTCCGCCGTCGTGATCCTGCGCGACCTGGGCCCGCTGCCCGAGGACAAGCTGCGCAAGACCATCTGGGCGAAGGGCAAGATGCTCATCAACCAGAACACGATGGAGCCGCTCCGTCCCGAGGACGTCGTCGTCGGTTCGCTGACCTTCGCCATGCCGGAAGGCCTGGAGGAGGACGCCCACGACTTCCAGCAGCAGATCGCCAAGGCCGCCCTGATGATCGTCCGCATCCAGCCGGAGAACATCAAGGACAAGAAGGAACTGGAGTGGTCCCACGACGGGATCGTGGCCTACTCCAAGATCTGCACCCACGTCGGCTGCCCGATCAGCCTGTACGAGCAGCAGTCGCACCACGTGCTCTGCCCGTGCCACCAGTCCACCTTCGACCTCTCCGACGGCGCCCGAGTCATCTTCGGCCCGGCTGGTCACGCGCTCCCGCAGCTGCGGATCGGCGTGAATGACGAAGGTTTCCTCGAGGCGCTCGGCGACTTCGAAGAGCCCGTCGGTCCTGCATTCTGGGAGCGCGGATGAGCACTGCGACACAGACCAAAGAGCGCAAGGCTCCGGCCGGCGAGCGCGTAGCCGACTGGGCCGACGGCCGGCTGGGCATCTACAGCCTCGCCAAGGCCAACATGCGCAAGATCTTCCCGGACCACTGGTCCTTCATGCTGGGTGAGATCTGCCTCTACAGCTTCATCATCCTCATCCTCACGGGTGTGTACCTGACGCTGTTCTTCCACCCGAGCATGAACGAAGTGCACTACGACGGCTCCTACGTCCCCATGCAGGGTGTGGCGATGTCGGAGGCCTTCAAGTCGACCCTGGAAATCAGCTTCGACGTCCGCGGCGGCCTGCTCATCCGGCAGATCCACCACTGGTCGGCGCTGATCTTCATCGCGGCGATGCTCGTGCACATGATGCGCGTGTTCTTCACCGGCGCGTTCCGCAAGCCGCGCGAGGTCAACTGGGTCTTCGGCTTCCTGCTGCTGGTCCTCGGCATGTTCACCGGTTTCACCGGTTACTCCCTGCCGGACGACCTGCTCTCGGGCACCGGTGTGCGCTTCATGGAAGGCGCCATGCTGTCCGTGCCGATCGTGGGCACGTACCTGTCGTTCTTCCTCTTCGGCGGAGAGTTCCCCGGCGGCGACTTCGTGGGCCGGTTCTACTCGGTGCACATCCTGCTGCTGCCCGGCATCATGATGGGCCTGCTGGTGGCCCACCTGATCCTGGTCTTCTACCACAAGCACACCCAGTTCGCGGGCCCCGGCAAGACGGAGAAGAACGTCGTCGGCATGCCGCTGCTCCCGGTCTACATGGCCAAGGCCGGAGGCTTCTTCTTCCTGGTCTTCGGTGTCATCGCGGCCGTCTCGGCGATCGCCTCGATCAACCCGATCTGGGCGCTCGGCCCGTACCGCCCGGACCACGTGTCCACCGGTGCGCAGCCCGACTGGTACATGGGCTTCTCCGAAGGCCTGATCCGTGCCATGCCCGGCTGGGAGATCAACCTGTGGGGCCACACCCTCGTCCTGGGTGTCTTCATCCCGCTGGTCATCTTCCCGCTCGTCCTCGTCGTGATCGCGGTCTACCCGTTCATCGAGTCCTGGGTCACCGGGGACAAGCGCGAGCACCACATCCTGGACCGTCCGCGCAACGTGCCGACGCGTACCGGTTTCGGCGTGGCCTGGCTGACGTGGTACGTCATCCTGCTGATCGCCGGTGGAAACGACATGTTCGCGCAGTACTTCCACCTGTCGATCAACTCGATCACCTGGTTCGCCCGCATCGCCTTCTTCGTGGGTCCGGTCATCGCGTTCATCATCACCAAGCGGATCTGCCTCGGACTCCAGCGCCGGGACCGGGACAAGGTGCTGCACGGTCGCGAGACCGGCGTCATCAAGCGCCTGCCGCACGGTGAGTTCGTCGAGGTCCACGAGCCGCTCTCGCAGGGCAAGCTGCACACGCTCACCTCGTACGACCAGTACGAGCCCGCCGAGATCGGCCCCACGGTCGACGAGAACGGTGTCGAGCGCAAGGTGAAGCCGCTGGAGAAGCTCCGCGCCAAGCTGAGCAAGGGCTACTACGGGGAGAACAACCAGATCCCCAAGCCCACGGTCGAGGAGTACAAGGAGATCCAGAGCGGCCACGGCCACCACTGATCTCCCGCAACACGGCTTCACGCGCTTCATTCATGAATCACGCAGTACGCATGACTGCTTGAGGGACTGATTTCGGTCAGTCCTGGTGTCGCCACGGCGAGAGCCCCGTCCAGTGTCTGGACGGGGCTCTTTGCCGTCCCCGGGGCTGGATAGGCTGATCCCCTTCCCTTTCGACGTGGAATCCTCGATGAGCAGCAGGAGCGGACCATGAACCTGGTGACCCCGGCAGGCGGCGACAGCGTGGCGGCCCGCGGCTGGCCGGGCCTTCTGGACGCCCTGCTGACCGGCCGTGACCTCGGCGCCGACGACACGGCCTGGGCCATGGACCGGATCATGCGCGGGGAGGCCACCGACGCCCAGATCGCCGGCTTCGCCGTCGCCCTGCGGGCCAAGGGGGAGACCGTGGCCGAGATCAACGGCCTGGTCCGCGCCATGTACGAACACGCCAACCTGATCGAGGTGCCGGGCCGGACGGTCGACATCGTCGGCACCGGCGGCGACGGGGCCAAGACGGTGAACATCTCCACGATGTCGGCCGTCGTCGTGGCCGGTACGGGCGCCAAGGTGGTCAAGCACGGCAACCGGGCCGCGTCCTCCGCGAGCGGCTCCTCGGACGTCCTGGAGAAGCTGGGCGTCAACCTCGACCTCACCCCCGCACGGGTCGTGGAGGTGGCCGAGGAAGCCGGGATCACCTTCTGCTTCGCCGTGAAGTTCCACCCCGCGCTGCGGCACGTGGCGGCGGCCCGCCGGGAGCTCGGCATCCGGACCACCTTCAACTTCCTCGGCCCGCTCACCAACCCGGCGCGGGTCCGGGCACAGGCCACCGGCGTGGCCGACGCGCGGGTCGCCCCGATCGTCGCGGGCGTCCTGGCGGAGCGGGGCTCCTCGGCGCTGGTCTTCCGCGGTGACGACGGGCTCGACGAGCTCACCACCACGGCGACCTCCCGGGTCTGGTGGGTCCGCGACGGCAAGGTCGCGGAGCAGTCCTTCGACCCGCGCGACATCGGCATCCCGCTGGTGGACGTCTCCGCGCTCGGCGGCGCGGACGCCTCGTACAACGCGGACGTGGCCCGGCGCCTGCTGGCCGGCGAGACCGGCCCGGTGCGCGACGCGGTGCTCCTGAACTCGGCGGCGGCCCTGGTCGCGCTGGACCCGGGCACCGGCACCCTGGAGGAGCAACTCGCGGCCGGCGTCGTACGGGCGGCGGAGTCAGTGGACTCGGGCGCGGCCCGGGAGGCGCTGGCCCGCTGGGTGGCGGCGAGCAACGCGTAGCAACCCCTGCTCCCATGGGATCCGGCCAAGATCCCGCAACGACCCCGGTCCGCCATGTGGACCGGGGTCTTGCGTTCGCAAGATCGTGTGGCAGGATGCTTTCCAGGTCACGAGTGACAGCGTTTAGGCCCCGGCTTGCTGTCCGGCAACCCTCCTTCCGTGGCGGGGTGCCCCGGGTGATGACCAGGTCGTAGGCAGTGAGGTCTACGGCAAGCGCGGATCCCTCGAACACCAGGGGTCCTGGTCTTCTGAGGAGCGTTTTCCGTGAGCAAGCGAATGCGATAGGGCGAATCCGCCCCTTCTTCACCCCTCGGAACAGGGTCACTTCCGCGTACCCGCAGCACCGCTGCCGACGCCGGCCGACCTCGACTCCGGGGCACTCCCGTACCCTGCACGGCGGCAGCGCCGTGTCCGTGCCGGCGGACGGGCCCACCGAAGCCATTCACACCTGCCTGCCGGGAGATACCGCCATGTCCGCAACCCTGAACACCACCGCCACCGTCACCGCCGTCACCGTCGACCCCGCCTGTGCCGAGCCGCTGCCGGTCCTGGGCCGGGACGTCACCGTGCCGCTCGTCACCGGTGGCGAGGTCACCTACGCCGCCCTCGACTACGCGGCCAGCGCCCCGGCGCTCCAGCGGGTCTGGGACGACGTGGCCGCGTACGCCCCGTACTACGGCAGCGTCCACCGCGGCGCCGGGTACCTCTCGCAGCTCTCCACCGACCTGTTCGAGCAGAGCCGCGTCACGGTCGCCGAGTTCCTCGACTGCCGGCCCTCCGACCAGGTGATCTTCACCCGGTCCACCACCGACTCCCTCAACCTGCTCGCCGCGGTGCTCCCGGCCGACTGCCAGGTCTTCGTCTTCGAGACCGAGCACCACGCCTCGCTGCTCCCGTGGACGAACGCGCAGGTCAGCTACCTCAACGCCCCCCGCACCCCGGCCGAGGCCGTCGCCACCCTGGAGCGCGCCCTGGCCGACCGCGACCCGTACGGCCCCGCGCTGGTCTGCGTCACCGGAGCCTCCAACGTCACCGGCGAGCTGTGGCCCGTCAAGGAGCTCGCCGCCGCCGCGCACGCCCACGGTGCCCGGATCGTCCTCGACGCCGCCCAGCTGGCCCCGCACCACCCCGTCTCGGTCCAGGACCTCGACGTGGACTGGGTCGCCTTCTCCGGCCACAAGCTCTACGCGCCCTTCGGCTCGGGCGTGCTCGCCGGCCGCGCGGACTGGCTCCAGGAGGCCGAGCCGTACCTGGCCGGTGGCGGAGCCTCCCGCAAGGTCGCCCGCCGCGAGGACGGCGGCGTGGACGTCGAGTGGCACACCACCGCGGCCCGCCACGAGGCCGGCTCCCCGAACGTCATCGGCGTCTACTCCATCGCCTCCGCCTGCAAGGCGCTGAACGAGGCGGGCTTCGAGAACCTCGTCGCCCGCGAGCAGTACCTCATCGGCAAGGTCCGCGAAGGCCTCGCCGAGGTTCCGGCGGTCCGCGTCCTGTCCCTCTTCGGTGACGACGCCCCGCGGGTGGGCGTCATCTCCTTCGTCGTCGACGGCTGGAACAGCTCGCACTTCGCGGCCGCGCTCTCCGCCGAGTACGGCATCGGCGTCCGCGACGGCCTGTTCTGCGCCCACCCGCTGGTCCGCACCCTCCTCGGCAGCGAGCCGCAGGCCCAGGGCGAGTGCGGAGCCCCGGAGGCGGCCCCGGGGGAGCGGTCCCTGAACGCGATCCGCGTCAGCTTCGGCGCCGGCACCCCCGACGAGCACGTGGACCGCTTCGTCCGCGCCGTCAAGGAGCTCGTCGCGGACGGCGCCAAGTGGCAGTACCGCACCGAAGAGGGCCGCTGCGTCCCGGCCGTCTGACAGCCCGCGGGCGCCGGACGGCCGGATGGTCGGACGGCCCTACGCGTCCAGGCCGATCGCGAAGGCGGCTTCCAGGTCGTGCTGGGAGTACGTGCGGAAGGCCACGTGGGTGTCCGTGGCCTCGACGCCCGGGATCTTGCTGATGCGGCCGGGGATGATGTCGGCCAGGTCCTCGTGCCGGGACACCCGGACCAGCGCGATGAGGTCGTAGGTACCCGTGACCGAGTAGACCTCGCTGACGCTGTCCAGCGCGGCGATGGCCTCGGCGATCTCGGGGATCCGGTCCACGCTGGTCTTGATGAGCACGAGTGCGGTGATCACGGTTGGCTGTCTCCCTCGACGGCAGTCACTGGTCGACCCACTCTAGTCCCACGCCGGTAGCGGGCCCATGCGTAGAGGAAGCCCGCCGAGAAGCCCACGACGTGCGCCAGATAGGCGACCCCGGGGCCGCTCGCCGCGCGGTGGGCCGCAAGCCACTGGAGGCCGAACCAGAAGATCAGCACGATCCACGCCGGGAAGCGCAGCGGCACGAAGAACAGGAACGGGAACAGGCTCGTCACCCGTGCCCTGGGGAAGAGGTACAGGAAGGCGCCCAGGACCGCGGAGATCGCCCCGGAGGCCCCGACCAGGGTCTGGTCCGAGGAGGCGTAGGCGGCCGCGTACGCCGCCAGGGCCAGGTAGCCCGTGCAGACGTAGAAGCAGAGGAACCCGGCCCGGCCCATGCGCCGCTCCGTCATCGCCCCGAAGACGTAGAGGAACAGCATGTTGCCCAGCAGGTGCAGCCAGCTCCCGTGCACGAACAGGGCCGTGAGCGGGGTGAGCGCCGCGCGGCCCGAGCCGGTGAACAGCTCGTCCGGGACCACGCCCCAGCGCCGGAAGTACGCCGTCCCGTTGGCGAGCAGCTGATCGCCCGCCCCGTAGACCGGGTTCAGCCCCGACGCCGGGCTCAGCACGAACACCACGCAGCAGCCGGCGATCAGCGCGTGGGTGACCACCGGGCCCCGGGCGGCCTCGCGTACGGCCTGCCACCTTACGATCATGCGACCGAGCATGACCCAGCCGGGCCCACCAGCGGGTGCGGCAGGCCGTAGGGTTACGAGCTACGCACGCACGCGCGCACGCCCGGACGACACGGGAGGGTGCAGCGCTTGCGCCATGTGAGCGATAGAAGGAGAGAGCGGCCTGATGACGGTTCCCCTGCCGACCGACACCACCCGGTGGCGCTGCACCCTGTGCGGCAACCTCACGCGCTTCGACGTCACCCGTTCGTCGAAGGTCGTGGAGTACGTCCACCTGGACCTCGCCGGGGAGCCCAAGGTCGAGGAGCGCGAGGTGGTCAATGAGACCATCGAGTCGGTGCGCTGCCGCTGGTGCAACGCGGTGGACCAGATCGAGCTCGTGGACAGGCCGGGCGCGGACTCCTGAAGGAGCCCCGCCCGCAGGTGAATGACGGTAGGGGTGACGGATTGTGGAGCCAGCAAGCGGCGCTGAGCCGGCCGAGTCGGCCGGTGACGCCGCCGAGGTGCTCGACCGCCCGCTGCCGGAAGGCGTGCGGCGCCGGGTCGTCGCACTCGTCTCCGACGCCTTCGGCGGGCTGACGGTCGCGGACCTCCCGGCGCAGTTGCGCCAGTACGCCCGTTTCACCCCGAGCAGGCGGGCCAAGTTCGCGGGCAACGCCATGGCCACGGCCGTGGAGAGCGACCCCGTCTTCCGGGGCCGGGTCGCCGAGAAGCTCCGCGAGGCGCAGGCCGACCTGGCCTCCGCGCTGGATTCGGGCTCCCCGCCCGCCGCCGCCGATCCGCTGGACGTGGCGGCCGCCGCCTACGTGCTGCGGCCGGCCGGCTGGGTCAAGCTGGTCGCCGCCGCGGGCGAGGAGGCGCAGCGCGCCGACGCCGAGCGGGTCGACGAGGAGGCCCGCCGCGAGATGGAGCGGCTCCGCGAGGAGCTGGCCCACGTACGGGAACTCCAGCGCACGGGTGCCGACACCGTGCGGGCCGAGCTGGAAGCGGCGCGCAAGGAAGCGGAATCGCTTCAGCGCAAGCTGCGCAGCGCCCTGAGCGACGTCAAGCGCGGCGACGCGGCCCTGCGCAAGATCAACGCGGAGGTCGACGGCATCCGCGCCGAGGCGGCCGCCCAGGTGACCTCCGCGGAGAGCGAGACCCGGCGGCTCAAGTCCCGCCTCGCGGAGGTGGAATCGGCACTGGAGACCTCGCGCCGGGCCACCCGCGAGGGGCGCAGCATCGAGGACATGCGGCTGCGGCTGCTGCTGGACACCGTCCTGGACGCGGCCGCGGGACTGCGCCGGGAGCTCGCGCTGCCGCCGGTCTCCACCCGGCCCGCCGACACGGTGGAAGCGGTGGAGCCGGGCCGGATGACCCCGAAGGACATCGCGGCGCGCGCCCTGTCGGAGACCGACCCGGCGCTGCTGGACCAGTTGCTGGCGCTGCCCCAGGCCCACCTGGTGGTCGACGGCTACAACGTCACCAAGACCGGCTACCCGACCATGCCGCTGGAGAAGCAGCGGCTGCGGCTGCTGGGCGGGCTGTCGATGCTCGCCGCGCAGACGGGCGCCGAGATGACCTGCGTCTTCGACGGGGCGGAGCTGGCGGCCCCCGTGCTGCTCGCGCCGCCGCGCGGGGTGCGGGTGCTGTTCTCCAAGGCCGGGGTGACGGCGGACGAGCTGATCCGTCAGCTGGTGCGCGCCGAACCGTCGGGCCGTCCCGTGGTCGTGGTCTCCACCGACCGGGAGGTCGCCGACGGGGTGGCCAAGGCCGGCGCGCGGCCGGTCGCGTCCGCCTTGTTGCTGAAGCGGCTTTCGCGCGTTTCGTAACTGCTGGGCCCAATGCCGGAATTGGCAGGGCCCCGCAGGAACGGACCGTCAAGTCGCCGACACGGAGCGTGCGCTGTAGGTAAAGAACCTGGTCGGACGGCGAGTTTTTTCCCGACAGGATTTGAACTGATCACAGAAGGGTCACTAGGGTCAGTCAAACCTTCGTGCGGTAGTTCACTCATTCGGGGTGACAGCGAAGGTGTCGCCGAGCTTGCGTTCTTCGGCGGCTCTAGGAAGAAGGAGCTCGCCTTCGTGGCGTCCCACCGTCGACCCAAGCAGCCGACCCGCATGCGCACGACCGTGCTCGGCGTCACCGCGGCAGCCGCCGTGGTCCTCTCGGGGCAGGCCGCCAACGCCGCCCCCGCCAAGCCCAGCAAGGACGAGGTCAAGGCCAAGGTCGACGCCCTCTACGAAGAGGCGGAGCAGGCCACCGAGAAGTTCAACGGGGCCAAGGAGCGCCAGGACAAGCTCGAAACCGAGATCGGGCAGCTCCAGGACCAGGTCGCCCGCGGCCAGGAGGACCTCAACGCGCTGCGCGGCACCCTCGGTTCGATGGCCAGCGCCCAGTACCGCAGCGGCGGCATCGACCAGTCCCTCGCGCTCTTCCTCTCGGCCGACCCGGACAGCTACCTCGACAAGGCCTCCACCCTGGAGCAGCTGAGCGGTCAGCAGGTCGAAGCGGTCCAGAAGATCCAGGCCAAGCAGCGCACCCTCGCGCAGCAGCGCCAGGAGGCCGCGGGCAAGCTCACCGACCTCGACGCCACCCGCAAGGAGCTCGGCGAGAAGAAGAAGGTTTCCTCGGACAAGCTCGCCGAGGCCCAGGCCCTCCTCAACTCGCTGACCGCCCAGGAACGGTCGCAGATCAAGGAAGAGGACTCCCGGGCCAGCCGCGGCGCCGACGGCCGCGCCCCCGACCTGGGCAACGTCAAGCCCTCCGGCCGGGCCGGTGCCGCTCTCGCGGCCGCCCAGACCAAGATCGGCAGCGCGTACATCTCCGGGCACGAAGGCCCCAACTCGTTCGACTGCTCGGGTCTGACCCAGTGGGCGTACAAGCAGGCCGGCGTGAACATATCCCGCGTCACGTACACCCAGGCCAACGACGGCACCCGGATCGGCAAGAGCCAGCTCCAGCCCGGCGACCTGGTGCTCTTCTACGGCGACCTGCACCACATCGGCCTGTACGCCGGCAACAACATGGTGCTGCACGCCTCGAACCCGCGCGGCGGCGTCAAGTACGAATCCATCAACAACATGCCGTTCCAGTTCGGCGTCCGCATCGGCTGACGCCCCGGGCGTGCGTCCCCCGGGCCGCGTGCCCCGGGTCCGCTGTCCGCTCCCTCCGGGCGGGCCCCGCCCGCCTGGCTCCGCGTCCCGTCAGGACGCGCCGCACACCGCCCATCCGGGCGAATTCCGAGGCCCCGCTCTGACCACACGCCCCGCCGGTGACCTGCGTCTCCGACGGGGCGTCACTGTGCGTGCCCGCCGGAGGTCGTTGGCCGGTGCCCTCCCGCGCGGCTACTGTCTGCCAGCGCGGAACCCCGGCACACGGCCGTCCACGGAGGGCGGACCCGGGTCCCGCCCAGCAGGAGGGAGCGGTTTCACGTGGCGTCCCATCGCCGGTCCGGGCCCAGCGCCCTCGACCGGAACACCAAGGTCACCGTCCTCACCGCCGCCGCGGCGGGAGCAGCGGCCCTCATGTCGGCCGCACCCGCCGGCGCGGCCCCCGGCCTCCCACAGGAGCCCGCCGCCGGCTCCCGCGCCCAGGTCGACCAGCTCTTCGAAGAGGCCGAGCAGGCCACCGAACGCTTCAACCAGGCGGGCGAGCGCGCCGGCCGGCTCCGCGCCGAAGTCGCCCGCGTCCAGGACGCGGTGGCCCGCGGGCAGGACCGCATCAACACCATGCGCGGGGTGCTCGGCGCCTACGCCGGAGCCCAGTACCGGGCCGGCGGCATCGACCCGGCCGTCGAGCTGATGCTCTCCGACGACCCGGACGACTACCTCGCCAAGGCCGCCGCCCTCGACCGGCTGTCCGGCCGGCAGGCCCGGCAGCTCGACGAACTGCGCTCCGAACAGCGCCGCCTCGGCCAGGAACGCCAGGAAGCCTCCCGCAAGCTCTCCGAACTCGACGCCCTGCGCTCGGAGGTGGCGAAGGAGAAGCGGGCCGTCACCGCCAAACTGGCCGCCGCCCGCCGGCTGCTGAACGCCATGCCCACGCAGGAGCGCGCCGACTTCGACCGGGCCTCGCGCTCCGGCGGCCGCCCCGACGCCCTGCCCGAGCTCCCCGACGCCGCCGCCTCCGGGCCCTCGTCCGGGCGCGCCATGACCGCCGTGATGGCGGCCCGGTCCGCCGTCGGGCGGCCCTACGTCTGGGGATCCACCGGCCCCTCCGGCTTCGACTGCTCCGGGCTCATGGTGTGGTCGTACCGGCAGGCGGGCGTCTCCCTGCCGCGCACCTCGCAGGCGCAGCGGCACGCCGGACGGCGGGTCCCGCTGTCGGAGGCGCGCCCGGGGGACCTGGTGACGTACCGCTCGGACGCCAGCCACGTCGGCATGTACGTGGGCAACGGCCAGGTGGTGCACGCCCCGTACCCGGGGGCCCGGGTCCGCTACGACCCGGTCGGGATGATGCCCGTCTCCTCGGTGACCCGCCCCTAGTACCGCGCTGCGTACGATCGGGTGATGCTCCCGGTCCCTGGCCGTCCCCCTGGCCGTCCGCCGTACCGGCGCCCGCGCGCACTGGCGCTGGTGCTGCTCTGCCTGCTGCTGCTCGGGGTGCCGCTCACCGGGTGCGGTTCGGGGTCTCCCGCCGGTACCGGTACCGGGGCGCCCTCGGCTTCTGCGGAACCCGCCGAACGGGACGTCCGGCGGGCCGTCGCCGCCTGGTCGGCGGCCCCGCCCGCGGCCCTCGCGGCGATCCCGCTGGAGGGATGGTCGTACGAGGTCACCACGGTCCGCGTGGACGGCGTACGGGCCTTCGTCCGCGCCGAGCTGCGCTACCGGCTCACCGGCTACGACGCCGCCCCGGCCGGCTCCGCACGCGAGGTGGAACTCGCCCACGAGGGCGGCTCCTGGGCGGTGACCGCCGACCGGCCCGCCCCCGGAGCCCTGCCGCAGCTGTGGGACCAGGGCCCGGTGTCCGTGGCGCGCGGGACGCACGCCCTGGTGCTCGGCGGCGCCGGACAGGACTCGGCCTCCCTCTCCGCGATCGCCGCCGAGGCGGACGAGGCCGTGCCCGCGGCGAGCGCGGCCTGGCCGCGGCCATGGGCGGGCCGGGTGGTGGTGCTGGTGCCCGGCTCGCTCGACGCGATGGCGGCGCTGCTGGGGCGGCCCGCGGAGGAGTACCGCGGCCTGGGCGCCGTCACCACGGGGCGGACCGGGGCGGGCCCCGCCCCCGCCGACCGGGTCGTGGTGAACCCGGAGGGGTACGGGCAGCTCACGGCGGAGGGCCGCCAGGTGATCCTGACCCACGAGACCACCCACGTGGCGACCCGGGCCGCGACCACGTCCCGTACCCCGCTCTGGCTCTCCGAGGGCTTCGCGGACTGGGCCGCCTACCGCGAGAGCGACCGCACCCCGGCCGAAGTCGCCCCGTCCCTCGCCCGCGCGGTGCGGCGGGGCGACCTGCCGGCGGACCTCCCCGGGGCCGGGGCCTTCGCCTTCGGCGGGGACGCGGACGCGCTGGCGCGGGCCTACGAGGGCTCCTGGCTGGCCTGCCGCCTCATCGCCCGCCGCTGGGGCGAGGCGGCCCTGATCTCCCTCTACGAGAGGGCGGGCCGGGACTCCCTTCCTGCCGCGGTGCAGGACGCACTGGGGACGGACCCGGGCGGGCTGACCCGGGCTTGGAAAGAGGACCTGGCGCGGGAGTTCCGCTAGGCGGGCGGGCACTGGCGGGCCTGCCCCGCCGGGGAGCTTCGGGTGGGGCCCGCGCCGGGGGCCACGAGCGGCTCGGCGTGGATCGCATCCGGCCGGCCCGTGCGGCCCGGCCCGGGCAGATCCGGCCTCGCCGGCACTTGGGGACTGACGCCGGCCAAATCCAGCCCCTCCGGCGTTTGAGGAGCGGGGTCTGGGGCGGAGCCCCAGGGGCCTCCGGCGCAGCCCGGGTTCCCCGCGGCCCCGGCCGCACCCGCGCGCAGCCCCGTACGCCGGTCAGAGCCCCGCAGGGCACCGCCCCGCCGGGGCACCGGGCCCGCGGGGCCCGGCCGCGGGCCTCCGGTAGGGTCGGCAGGCGATGGACAAGACGCTGATCGTGACCAACGACTTCCCGCCGCGGCAGGGGGGCATCCAGGCCTTCCTGCACAACATGGCGCTCCGCCTGGACCCCGACCGGGTCGTGGTCTACGCCTCCACCTGGAAGCACTCCGCCGAGGCCCGCGCCGCCACCGCCGCCTTCGACGCGGAGCAGCCCTTCCAGGTGGTCCGCGACCGGACGACCATGCTGCTGCCGACCCCGCGGGTCACCCGCCGGGCCGTGGGCCTGCTGCGCGAACACGGCTGCTCGTCGGTGTGGTTCGGCGCGGCGGCCCCGCTGGGCCTGATGGGCCCCGCCCTGCGCCGGGCCGGCGCGCGCCGGATCGTGGCGACCACGCACGGGCACGAGGCGGGCTGGGCGCAGCTGCCGGCGGCGCGGCAGCTGCTGAGGCGGATCGGCGAGGGCACCGACACCATGACCTACCTGGGGGAGTACACGCGTTCGCGGATCGCCTCCGCCCTGACGGACCGGGCGGCCGCGCGGATGGTGCAACTCCCGCCGGGGGTGGACGAGAAGACCTTCCACCCGGCGTCGGGCGGCGCGGAGGTCCGGGCGCGGCTGGGCCTGACGGACCGGCCGGTGGTGGTCTGCGTCTCGCGGCTCGTCCCCCGCAAGGGACAGGACACCCTGATCGAGGCGATGCCGCGGATCCTGGCCGCCCTGCCGGACGCCGTCCTGCTGATCGTCGGCGGCGGCCCGTACGAGGCCTACCTGCGGGCCCTGGCCGCCTCGACCGGGGTCGCCGGGTCCGTCGTGTTCACGGGCGCGGTCCCGTGGTCCGAACTGCCCGCCCACTACGGGGCCGGGGACGTCTTCGCGATGCCCTGCCGGACCCGGCGCGGCGGGCTCGACGTGGAGGGTCTGGGCATCGTCTACCTGGAGGCGTCCGCCACGGGCCTGCCGGTGATCGCCGGCGACTCCGGCGGCGCCCCGGACGCCGTACTGGACGGGGAGACGGGCTGGGTGGTCCGCGGCGGCGCCCCGGCCGAGACCGCGGACCGGGTCGTCACCCTGCTCGGGGACCCGGCCCTGCGCGCCCGCATGGGCGAGCGGGGCCGCGCCTGGGTCGAGGAGAAGTGGCGCTGGGACCTGCTGGCGGAGCGCCTGCGCGAGCTGCTGTAGGGCACGTTCCGGGCCCGGCGCCCGGCATCCCCCCTCCGTACGCAGGGGATCCCTTTTCCGTACGGAGGGCGGATTATCGCGCCCGGGGAGCCGATCGCGGGCGGAGTTGATCAAACTCCGCGGGACGGGGCGGGGCCCGCCTACGGTCGAGCCATGTCTGACTGTTACTCAGAAGCGTGTCTGTGCGGGTTATGGCCGGTTGAGCGGAATCCGCTCATGATGCGGCCATGACACCAAACCTGACACGTCGTCATGTTCTCGGTCTCGGCGCCCTGCAGACCGCAGCGGCCCTCGGCTTCACCCGGATCGGCCTGCAGTCCGCCGCCGCCGCCGAGCCGGCGGCCGCCACGTACGCCCCGGCCATCGTCGTCGGCTCCGGCTACGGATCCGCCGTCGCCGCGCTCCGCCTCGGGCAGGCCGGGGTGCGGACCGTCGTCCTGGAGATGGGCCGGCTCTGGGACACCCCCGGAGCCGACGGGAAGATCTTCCCCTCCACCTCCGCCCCCGACCAGCGCTCGATGTGGTTCCGCAACCGCACCGAGGCCCCGCTCGCCCAGTTCCTCTGGCTGGACGTGGTCAACCGCAACATCAGCCCGTACCCCGGGGTCCTGGACCGGGTGAACTACGGGGACATGTCGGTGTACGTGGGCCGCGGCGTCGGCGGCGGCTCCCTGGTCAACGGCGGCATGGCGCCCACGCCCAAGCGCTCGTACTTCACCGAGATCCTGCCCCGGGTGGACGCCGACGAGATGTACGGCACCTACTACCCGCGGGCCCGCGCCATGCTCGGGGTCAACGACATCGACCCGGCCTGGTTCGAGTCCACCGAGTGGTACCGCTTCGCCCGGATCTCCCGCAAGCACGCCCAGAACACCGGACTGAAGACCACCTTCGTCCCCAACGTCTACGACTTCGCGTACATGAAGCGCGAGGCCGCCGGGACCGCCACCAAGTCCGCGCTCGCCGGAGAGGTCATCTACGGCAACAACCACGGCAAGAAGAGCGTCGACAAGACCTACCTCGCCGCCGCCCTCGGCACCGGGAACGTCACCATCGAGACCATGCAGCGGGTGGTCGGCGTACGGCAGGACCCGGCCGGCGGGTACGTGCTCACCGTGCAGACCAGCGACCTCACCGGCCGCGTCACCCAGGTCCGTGAACTGGGCTGCAAGCAGCTCTTCCTCGGCGCCGGCAGCCTCGGCACCACCGAGATCCTGCTGCGCGCCCGCGAAACCGGCACCCTGCCCGCCCTGAACGACAAGGTCGGCCTCGGCTGGGGCCACAACGGCAACGTCATGACCGCCCGCGCCAACCACCTCTGGGACACGGTCGGCGCCAACCAGGCCACCATGCCCGCCCTCGGCATCGACGACTGGGACAACGCCTCGAACCCGGTCTTCGCCGAGATCGCCCCGCTCCCCATGGGGTTCGAGCACTGGATCTCGATGTACCTGGCCATCACCAAGAACCCGGAGCGCGGGCACTTCACCTACGACGCCGCCAGCGACTCGGCGAAGCTCCAGTGGACCCGGGACCAGAACACCCCGTCCGTCCAGGCCGCCAAGCGGCTCTTCGACCGGATCAACCGGGCCAACTTCACCATCTACCGCTACGACCTGTTCGGCGACAACAAGAACTTCGCCGACAACTTCACCTACCACCCGCTGGGCGGCTGCGTCCTCGGGGACGCGACCGACGACTTCGGCCGGGTCAAGGGCTATCAGGGCCTCTACGTCACCGACAGCTCGCTGATCCCCGGATCGCTCGGCGTGAACCCCTTCGTGACCGTCACCGCCCTCGCGGAACGGAACATGGCGCGGGTGCTCGCCGAGGATGCCCGGTAGTCCCCGTAGTCCCGGTAGCCCCGGTAGTCGGCGCTAGCCCCGGTAGAGGGCTTCGATCTCGTCCGCGAAGTCCTTCGCCACCACATTCCGCTTCAGCTTCAGCGAAGGGGTGATGTGCCCGGACTCCTCCGTGAACTGGGAGGGCAGAATGCGGAATTTCCGCACCGATTCCGCCTTGGAAACCGCCGCGTTGCCGTCGTCCACCGCCTTCTGGACGGCGGCGACCAGATCGGCGTCCTCGCGCAGCTGGGCCGCCGTGGAACCGGCCGGCTTGCCGTTCTCCGCGGCCCACCGGCCCAGGAACTCCTCGTCGAGGGTGACCAGCGCGGCCACGAACGGCCGCGCGTCACCGACCACCATGCACTCCGCGACCAGCGCGTGCGCCCGGATCCGGTCCTCGATCACCGCGGGGGCGACGTTCTTGCCGCCCGCCGTGACGATGAGCTCCTTCTTGCGCCCGGTGATCGCCAGGTAGCCGTCCTCGTCGAGCGTGCCGACGTCGCCGGTGTGGAACCAGCCGTCGGTCAGCGCGTCGGCGGTGGCCGTCGGGTTGTTCCAGTACTCCTTGAAGATGTGCTCGCCGTGCAGGAGCACCTCGCCGTCGTCGGCGATGCGCACCACGGAGCCGGGGAGCGGCTGGCCGACCGTACCGATCTTCGTCTTGTCCCACGGGTTGAAGGCCGTGGCCGCGCAGGACTCGGTCAGCCCGTAGCCCTCCAGCACCGTGAAGCCGATGCCGCGGAAGAAGTGGCCGAGCCGCTCGCCCAGCGGGGCCCCGCCGGAGATCGCGTACTCGCCGCGCCCGCCGAGCACCGTGTGGAGCTTGCTGTAGACCAGCTTCGAGAAGAGCTTGTGCTTCAGTCGGAGCTTGAGGGACGGCCCGCCCGGCAGGTCCAGGGCGCGGCTGTACGCGATCGCCGTCTCGGCCGCCGCGTCGAAGATCTTGCCCTTGCCGTCGGCCTGCGCCTTGGCGCGCGCCGAGTTGTAGACCTTCTCGAAGACGCGCGGCACGCCGAGGATCAGCGTGGGGCGGAAGGACTGCAGCTCGTCGGTGAGGTTCTTGATGTCCGGTACGCAGCCCAGCCGGATCGGCGCCAGTACCGCCGCCACCTCCACCAGGCGGCCGAACACGTGCGCGGCCGGCAGGAAGAGCAGCACGGAGCACTCGCCGGTCCGGAAGAGCGGGTGCAGCCGGGCCACGATGTTCCCGACCTCGGCGAAGAAGCTGCGGTGGGTCAGCACGCAGCCCTTGGGGCGGCCGGTGGTACCGGAGGTGTAGACGATGGTGGCCGGGTCGTCGGCGCCCGCCAGCGCGCTGCGCGCGTCCAGCTCGGCGTCGGAGATCCCCGCGCCGGCCGCGGCCAGCGTCTCCATCGCGCCCTGCTCGATCTCCCAGACCTCGCGCAGCTCCGGCAGCCGGTCGCGCAGGGCGGCCACGGCCGCCGCGTGCCCGGGGGACTCCACGACGACGGCGACGGCGCCGGAGTCGCCGAGGATCCACTGGATCTGCTCGGGGGAGCTGGTCTCGTACACGGGGACCGTGACGGCGCCCGCGCTCCAGATCGCGAAGTCGATCAGCACCCACTCGTAGCGGGTGCGGGAGATCAGGGCGACCCGGTCACCGGGCTGGATGCCGGCGGCGATCAGGCCCTTCGCCGCGGCGCGGACCTCGGCGAGGAACTCGGTCGCGGTGACGTCCTGCCACGCGCCGCCGACCTTGCGGGCCATGACGGCGGTGTCGGGATGCTGAGCGGCGTTGCGGCGGATGAGATCCGTCAGGTTCCCGTCCGACGGGACCTCGTACAGGGCCGGAAGGCTGAACTCGCGCAAGACTGCTGCTCCTCTGGGCGCCATCGCCACCATGTGGACCGACGCGACGTTACCCACCGGTAGGGGGTTCCGGATAGAGGGAACCGGCCAGATGTTCCCTGCGTCACATGTCGCGGCCGTGTCCTGCCGACATTAGTCGACCCGCTTTGCGACTCGGAAGTAACCGCAGGTCCGGCCGCCTGAGCCGATTCCCTCCCCGCAACGCCCCGGCGCGCCTAGGGTGGCCGCATGGGTGGCTCTATGGGTGGCACTAAGAACCGGACACGGATCCACGTCGTCAGCGACGTCCACGGCAACACCGAAGCCCTGGCGCGGGCCGGGGACGGCGCCGACGCGCTGATCTGCCTCGGCGACCTCGTCCTCTTCCTCGACTACGCCGACCACTCGCGCGGCATCTTCCCCGACCTCTTCGGCGTCGAGAACGCCGACCACATCGTGGCGCTGCGCACCGCCCGCCGGTTCGAGGAGGCCCGGGAGTTCGCCCGCGGCCTGTGGGCCGGGCGGGACCGGGAACGCCTCGTCGAGGGCGCGGTCCGGCGCCAGTACGCCGAGATGTTCGCCGCCTTCCCCCGGCCCACCTACGCCACGTACGGCAACGTCGACATCCCCGGGCTCTGGCCCGAGTACGCCGGCCCCGGCCTCACCGTGCTCGACGGCCAGCGGGCCGAGATCGGCGGCCGGGTCTTCGGCTTCGTCGGCGGCGGCCTGCCCTCCCCGATGCGCACGCCCTACGAGGTCCCCGAAGAGGAGTACGCGGCCAAGGTGGAGGCGCTCGGCGACGTCGACGTCCTGTGCTCGCACATCCCGCCCGAGGTGCCCGAGCTCTGCTACGACACGGTGGCCCGGCGCTTCGAACGGGGCAGCGGCGCGCTCCTCGCCGCGATCCGCCGGATGCGGCCCCGCTACGCCCTCTTCGGCCACGTCCACCAGCCGCTCGCCCGGCGGATGCGCATCGGCGCCACCGAGTGCGTGAACGTCGGGCACTTCGCCGCCACCGGAAGGCCCTGGGCCCTGGAGTGGTGAGGTCATGACGCGCGATAGCCTTCACGCGGCGGCCCAGGCCGTCCGCACACTTCCTCGAACTCCCCCCGGAGGAGCGACCGCGATGGCGGAACACACCAGCTCGAGCATCACGATCGAGGCGGCCCCGGCCGACGTCATGGCCGTGATCGCCGACTTCGCGCGCTACCCGGAATGGACCGGCGAGGTGAAGGAGGCCGAGGTACTGGCCACGGACGACGCCGGCCGGGCCTCGCTCGTCCGGCTGCTGCTGGACGCGGGCGCGATCAAGGACGACCACACGCTGGCCTACACCTGGCCGGCGCCGAACACGGTCAGCTGGACGCTGGACAAGTCCCAGATGCTGCGGCAGCTCGACGGGTCCTACCAGCTGGCGGCCGTCGCGGGCGGTACGAGCACCGAGGTGACCTACTCCCTCACGGTGGACGTCAAGATCCCGATGCTCGGCATGATCAAGCGCAAGGCGGAGAAGGTCATCATCGACCGCGCGCTGGCGGGCCTGAAGAAGCGCGTGGAAAGCCACCCCGCGGCCTCCTCCTGACGCGCACCTTCTTAACGCTCCGCTCGCACCGCTCGGCCCTGGCGGGCCTCACCGGCTTCGCGCCGCTGCGCCGGACTCCGTCCGGCGGTGGCCGGTCGGGGCTGCTGCCAGGGCCGTCCCGGCGGGGGGTCCGGTGGGCGGGTGCGGCTGGGTGGGCCCTGCGGGGCAAGGTCCCCTACCCGCCCTTCGCCCGTTCCCCGGGCTGCGCCCGGACCCTTGCCGGGTGCGGCCCCGTTGCCGGGGGCCAGCCCCCGGACCCCCGCTCCTCAAACGCCGGGGGGGGGGGCTGGATTTTCCAGCTACCCGCCCTTCGCCCGTTCCCGGGCTCCGCCCCGGACCCGTTGCCGGGTGCGGCGCCGTTGCCGGGGGCCGGCCCCCGGGCCCCCGCTCCTCAAACGCCGGAGGGGCTGGATTTTCCAGCCCCTCCGGCGTTCAGGTGCGGGCCGAGGCTGCCAAATCCTCCTGCTCCAGGGTTCAGGTGCGGCCGGCCACATCCAGCCTCGCCGGCGTTTGAGGCGCGGGGTCTGGGGCGGAGCCCCAGGAGGGCTCAGGGCGCAGCCCTGCACCCCGCTGTCAGCCCGTCCGGCACTGGAGGGCCGGGGTCCGGGCAGAGCCCGGGCCATTCCCCAGCCCCGCCGGGGCTTGAGGCGCGGGCCCAGCGGGGTCAGGACAGCCCGGAGGGCACACTCGGCCCGCCGGCGTTTGAGGCGCAGGGTCCGGTCACGCTCGCGGACCCACCCAGCCTCGGGACACTCCCAGCCTCGCCGGCGTTTGAGGCGCGGGTCCGGGCGGAGCCCGGGGAACGGTGGAAGGGTGGGTAGGGGAACTCCGCCCCGCGCAGCGGCACCCCGCAGCCAGGCCGCGCATCTATCGGCCCGGCGCCCGCCGCAGGACCAGGACGGAGGCTCCGGGAACGGGGCCAGGGCCAAGGCCGGGAACGGGGCCAGGGCCTGGGCCCCGGACGGGTGGGGTGTCGGGGCGTGGCAGGCTGGCGGGGTCGGTCGGGGTTCGGTGGGGAATGGGCCCGGCGCACGCGGAGCTAGGAGCAGCATGCACACCCTTCTCGTCACCGGCCCCGGCGGCGCCGGCCGGAGCACCGTCGCGGCGGCCACCGCACTCGCCGCGGCCCGGCAGGGCCACCGCGTGCTCCTGCTCACCGCCGGCCCCGCCGCCCCGCCCGTGGGCGCGGAGGGCACGCTCAGGGTGGCCCGCGTCGACTCCGGCGAGGAGTTCCGGCGCGAGCTCGTCGCGCTCCAGGAGCGCGGCTCCGCGGTGCTCGGGATGCTCGGCGCACGCCCCCTGCACGCCGACGAGATCACCGAACTGCCCGGCGCCGAACAGTTCGCCCTGCTCCGCGCCCTGCGGCGGGCCGCGGACGAGCCCGGCACCGACCTGCTGGTGGTGGACCTGCCGCCGCTGCACCAGGCGATCACCACCCTCGCCCTCCCCGCCCAGCTCCGCCGCTACCTCGCCCGGCTGCTCCCCGCGGAGCGCCAGGCGGCCCGCGCCCTGCGCCCCGTACTGGCCCAGCTCGCCGGCGTCCCGATGCCCGCGCAGTGGCTGTACGAGGCCGCCGCCCGCTGGGACGAGGACCTGGCGGCCGTACAGGACGTCCTGGAGGCCCCCACCACCTCCGTACGGCTGGTCGCGGAGCCGGGGCCGGCCGCCGACGCCGCGCTGCGCCTGGGCGGGCTCGGGCTCGCCCTGTACCGGCTGCCCGTCTCCGCGCTCGTCGCGAACCGGATGCTGCCCGCCGGTTCCGCCGACCCGTGGCTGGCGGGGCTCGCCGCCCAGCAGGAGAAGTACGCCGCCCAGTGGGCCGGGGACGACAGAATCCCGGTGCTCCCCGTACCCCACCTGGGCCGGGACCCGCACGGCCCCGAGGATCTGGCGGAGCTGGCCCCGGCCCCCGCCCCGGCGACCGCGCCCCGCCCGGCCTGGACCGTCGAGGACCGGATCGCCGAGGACGGGGTGCTGCACTGGCGGGTCCCGCTGCCCCGAGCGGAGAAGAGCGAGCTCGGGCTGGTCCGGCGCGGGGACGAGCTGCTGCTCACGGTGGGCCCGTACCGCAGGATCGTTCCGCTGCCCGCCGCGCTGCGCCGCTGCACCGTCTCCGGCGCCGCCCTCGCCGATGGCGAGCTCCGCATCCGCTTCACCCCGGACCCGGACCTGTGGCCCCGGAGCGGCGCGAAGGCGTAGCCGCCGGTCCCGCCCGGGGGCCCCGCGGGCCTGGGGGGCGTACCGCCGTTCGGGTACGGTCGTAGGGAGCAGCAGTCAGGAATCCGTACCGCCCGCACGCCCGCCGCCGCCGCAGGAGTCCGCCATGAGCGAGGCCACCGACCGCCCCACCGATCCCTCCTCCGGGGACGACGCCTGGGCCGAGGCCTGCGCCGAGGACCTCGCCGCCGAGCGGGAGCGCCGCAGGTCCGAGCAGGGCGCCTCCGCGGGCGCCGGTACCGGGACCGCCGCCGAGGAGCTGTTCAGGCTTTTCGAGGCCGTCGCCGACAAGGTGTCCGACAAGGTGTCCGCGCTGAACAACCCGCTGTTCGGCGTCGCCGCGCAGGGCGCCGTACGGCAGTTCGTCAACCAGGCGAAGACCGCGGCCAAACCCGTCGTCGAGCGCAATCCCGAGGTCTTCGACCACCTCGCGGCGGCCGGCTCGGAGCTGCTCGCCGCCTACCGTTCGGCCGTCGAGGGCCACGAGCGCCGCTGGACGCGCGACGAACCGGCCCCCGGACGCGGGAGCGGACCCGCCGGGAACGCAGCAGGAAACGCCACCGCACACGATGCCGGAAATGCCGCCGGGAACGCGAAGGACCCCCGTGACGAGGGCGACGACGGTCCGACCGAGCGGATCGATCTCGACTGAACCCCCTCCTCCCTCGGGTACGGTTGACAGCGGCGGGGTTTGACCGGAAACCGAGGGACTAATGGGACTCACCATCGGCGTCGACATCGGCGGCACGAAGATCGCGGCCGGCGTGGTCGACGAAGACGGCACCATCCTTGAGACGTACAAGGTGCCCACGCCGCCGACCCCGGACGGGGTGACGGACGCGATCTGCGCCGCCGTCTCCGAGGTCAGCGCCAGCCACACCATCGACGCGGTCGGCATCGGTGCCGCCGGATACGTCGACGACAAGCGCGCGACCGTACTCTTCGCGCCGAACATCAACTGGCGGCACGAGCCGCTGAAGGACAAGGTCGAGCAGCGCATCGGCCTGCCCGTGGTCGTCGAGAACGACGCCAACTGCGCCGCCTGGGGCGAATACCGCTTCGGCGCCGGCCAGGGCCACGAGGACGTCATCTGCATCACGCTCGGCACGGGCCTGGGCGGCGGCATCATCATCGGCAACAAGCTCCGGCGCGGACGCTTCGGCGTGGCCGCCGAGTTCGGCCACATCCGGGTGGTCCCCGACGGCCTGCTGTGCGGCTGCGGAAGCCAGGGCTGCTGGGAGCAGTACGCCTCCGGGCGGGCGCTCGTCCGGTACGCCAAGCAGCGCGCCAACGCCACCCCCGAGAACGCGAAGGCGCTCCTCGCCCTCGGCGACGGCACCCCCGAGGGCATCGAGGGCAAGCACATCAGCGAGGCGGCCCGGGCCGGCGACCTGGTGGCCATCGACTCCTTCCGCGAACTGGCCCGTTGGGCGGGCGCCGGCCTCGCGGACCTGGCCTCGCTCTTCGACCCGTCGGCGTTCATCGTCGGCGGCGGCGTCTCGGACGAGGGCGACCTGGTCCTCGACCCGATCCGCAAGTCGTTCAAGCGCTGGCTGATCGGCGGCGCGTGGCGGCCGCACGCCCAGGTGCTCGCCGCCCAGCTGGGCGGCAAGGCCGGACTGGTCGGCGCGGCGGACCTGGCCCGCCAGGGCTGACACCCCCATCGGAGAACTGCCCGCCGCGCCCCCTGGGGTGCGGCGGGCAGTCTCGTTATGTTGCCGGGTATGGATCTCACCGAGCTGCCGAACTCCCGTACCGAAGCCGACGGTTCCGCCGTGATCCGGGTGCTCTCCTACAACGTCCGCTCCCTGCGCGACGACGAGGACGCGCTGGCCAGGGTCATCCGCGCGTGCGCACCCGACCTGGTGTGCGTCCAGGAGGCGCCGCGGTTCTTCCGCTGGCGCAAGCACGCGGCGCGGCTGGCCTCGAAGTGCGACCTGGTCGTCCTGTCGGGCGGCGCGACGGCCGCGGGGCCGCTGCTCCTGTGCTCGCTACGGGCCTTCGTGGAGCGGACCGAGGACATACTGCTGCCACTGACCCCGGGCCGCCACCGGCGCGGCTTCGCCACGGCCGTCGTACGGCTCGGCGGGGTACGGGTCGGGGTGCTCAGCGCACACCTGTCGCTCGACGGCCCCGAGCGGCTGGTCCAGTCCGAGCTGCTCCTGGAACAGCTCGCCGGGATGGACGTGCCGTACGCGATCGCCGCGGGGGACATCAACGAGGGGCCGACCGGGCCCGCCTTCCGCCGGCTGGCGGGGGCGCTCCAGGACTGCCGGGCGGTGGCGCCGTGGGGTGGGGAGCACACGTGGGTGCGGTCTTCGCCGCCGCGGCGGATCGACGCGGTCTTCGCCAGTGCGGGGGTGGAGGTGCTCGCCTGCGGTGTCCCCGCGGGGCTCCCGGGAGTCACCTCCCAGGACCTGACCCACGCCACGGACCACCTACCGGTCCTGGCCACCCTCCGACTGCCGAACCCCTTTTGACGCGCCGCGCCCCCCCTTGACGCGCCGCTCGCACCGCTGCGCGGGCTTCGCTTCGCTGCGCCGGACTCCGTCCGGCGGTGGCGGGTCGGGGTTGCGGCCGCGGCCGTCCTGGCGGGGGGTCCGGTGGGCGGGTGCGGCTGGGTGTGCCCTGCGGGGCAAGGTCCCCTACCCGCCCTTCGCCCGTTCCCCGGGCTCCGCCCGGACCCGTTTCCGGGGGCCAGCCCCCGGGCCCCCGCTCCTCAAACGCCGGAGGGGCTGAGTTTGGCCGGCGTCCGGCTGGATGTGCGCGGGGCGGGCTGGTTTGCCGCGCAGCGGCACAATCCAGCCCCTCCGGCGTTTGAGGAGCGGGGTCTGGGGCGGAGCCCCAGGGGGTCCGGGCGCAGCCCGGGGCCCCTTCCCAGCCGGTCCGGCGTTCGAGGACCGGGGCCCGGGCAGCGCCCGGGGCACCCTCAGCCTCGCCGGCGTTTGAGGCGCGGGGTCTGGGGCGGAGCCCCAGGGGGTCCGGGCGCAGCCCGGGGCCCCTCTCAGCCCGTCCGGCGTTTGAGGACCGGGACCCGGGCAGCGCCCGGGGACCCTCCCAGCCTCGCCGGCGTTTGAGGCGCGGGTCCGGGCAGCGCCCGGGGAACGGTGGAAGGGCGGGTAGGGGACCTTTGCCCCGCGCAGCGGCAAAGGGTGCTGCGGGGACTGCGCCCCGCACGGCCCCGGCCAGGCCGTACCCGCCCACCGGGCCCGCTACGGGACGGCGGTGGCGGGCATGCCGATCGGCCGCCGCCGGACAAAGTCGGGCACGGCGGCGCGAAGTCCGCGCGGCGGCACGGGCGGAGGTCAGACGACCGCGCCCCGACCGGGGTCGTCGTCCTCGTCCTCGTCCGTGGACATCCGCGCGACCAGGGTCGCGAAGCCCCCCAGGAAGCCCCCGACGCCCAGCGTCGTCAGCCACCAGGTCATCTCCCACTGGAGCAGCACCGCCAGGAGCAGCAGGACGGGCCCGCCCACCACTGCCAGCCAGGCGAACTTCGACGTCGCGTCCGCCTCCGGCAGCTCCGGCTCCGGGGGGACGAAGTGGCCCTCGTCCTTCGCCGCCTCGGGGGAGTCGTCGGGGTCGGCCAGGGAGTGGTCCCGCGGCCCCGGCCCGATCGCCCCGCCGCCCACGCCGGGGGCGAACACCACCGAGCTGCCCAGGGCCGCCGACGGCGGTTCCGTAGAAGCCGGGGAGGCTGGGCCCGCCGGGTCGGCCGGGGGCACCGGGCCCGTCGGGCCGGCCGGTTTCACGTCCTCCTCCGGCAGGAGGAGGTTCTCGATCGGCCGGAACGGTCTCGCGCCCGGCGGATCCGCGGGCTCCTGGCCGTAGCCGGCCACGATCGCCGCCCACGCCGCTTCCTCGTCCAGCGGGGGGACACCCCCGGAGGACTCCTCGTGCTCAGCCACCGCTGGCCGCCCCCTCCCTGCCCAAGCTCTCCGACAGCCGTCCGACGAACGCGTGGCTGTCCGCGAAGATCCGCTCCGCGTCATGGTCCAACGTCGCGACGTGGTAACTCTGTTCCAGCAGCGTCTCGGTGACGTCCGTCGAGGACACCCGCGCCAGGATCCGCGTCGAGTCCGTCGGCCGCACCACGTGGTCCTGCGGGCTGTGCAGGAGCAGCAGCGGCTGCGTCACCTGCGGCAGTTCGGTGTCCAGCATCTGCAGGAACTTCCGCAGCGAGTGCGCGGCCCGGGTCGGGACCCGGTCGTAGCCGACCTCTTCCGCGCCCGGCTTGGCGATGTCGCTCGCGATGCCCGGGGTGGACCGGATGAAGTGCTTGACCACCGGCAGGGCCACGGCCAGCGGGTCGTGGATCTTGTTGACCGGGTTGACGAGGACGATCCCGCTGATGCTGTCCCCGTGCTTGGCCGCGAGCCGCAGCGTCAGCGCGCCGCCCATCGACAGCCCGAAGACGAACACCTGGTCGCAGCTGTCGAGCAGCTCCCGCAGCGCGCGGTCCACCTCGGCGTACCAGTCCTGCCAGCCGGTGAGCTGCATGTCCTGCCAGCGCGTCCCGTGCCCGGGGAGCAGGGGCAGCGACACCGTCAGTCCCTGCGCGGCCAGATGCTCGGCCCAGGGCCGCATCGACTGGGGGGAACCGGTGAAGCCGTGGCAGAGGAGGACGCCGACCTTTCCGCCCTCGTGGCGGAACGGCTCGGCTCCAGGGAGGACGGGCACCAGGGTCTCCTTCGAGGGGGGCGTGGGGTGCGTAGCGCTGTGTGACTTCACCGTACGCGACCAGGGTGACACCGACCAGGGTCGTCGGACCGCTCCGGGCGCAGCCACGGGATAAGGTCTGTTCGACAGACACAGGAAGGCTTTCGAGTTGATCTACGGCGCAATGAAGTTCTCGATCGGCGGTTCTCTGAAGCTCGCCTTCAGGCCGTGGGTGGAGGGCCTCGAGAACATTCCCGCAGAGGGGCCGGCGATCCTCGCGAGCAACCACCTGTCCTTCTCCGACTCCTTCTTCCTCCCGGCCGTGCTGGACCGGAAGGTCACCTTCATCGCGAAGGCGGAGTACTTCACCTCCCCGGGTGTCAAGGGCAAGCTGACGGCCGCCTTCTTCAAGGGCGTCGGCCAGCTCCCGGTGGACCGTTCGGGTGCGCGCGGGGCCGGCGAGGCCGCCATCAAGAGCGGCATCGACGTCATCGAGCGCGGAGAGCTGTTCGGTATTTACCCCGAGGGGACGCGTTCACCCGACGGCCGCCTGTACCGCGGCAAGCCCGGCGGTCTGGCCAGGGTGGCGCTGGCCACCGGTGCGCCCGTGATCCCCGTAGCGATGATCGACACGGAGAAGATCCAGCCGCCCGGCAAGGTGATGCCCAAGCTGATGCGCCCGGGCATCCGGATCGGCAAGCCGTTGGACTTCAGCCGCTACCACGGCATGGAAGGGGACCGCTTCATCCTCCGCTCGGTGACCGACGAGGTCATGTACGAGATCATGAAGCTCTCCGGCCAGGAGTACGTCGACATCTACGCGACGGCCGCCAAGCGGCAGATCGCCGACGCGGAGAAGGCTGCCGCCAAGAGCGAGAAGGCCGAGCACGCGGAGAAGGCCGAGCACGCCGAGAAGGCCGAGAGCGCGGACAAGGCCGAACAGGCTGCCGCGGACAGCGACAAGTAGCAGCACACGGGCGGGACCGCCCGTACGGGGTGGGGGAGATGGCGAAGCGCGAGCGCGTCGTACGCATGTCGGTCGAGCAGCCGCTGTGGCGCGCCCTGACGGCCTACCGGCTGCTCACCATGGTCTACGCGGCCCTGCTGTTCGCCTCCGCCTACCAGAAGTTCGACCGCCCCTGGATCGCGGCCTCCTACCTCGCCTTCCTGGCGGGCTGGACCCTGGTCACGCTGCCCAAGGTGGCCAACGCCGCCAGTTGCACCAAGCGGTTCCTGTGCGCCGACCTCACCGTCGCCTGCGTCGGGATCCTGCTCACCCCGCTCGCCGACAGCCACGAGCGGGTCACCGGCGGCGGCCCCACGCTCCCTTCCATATGGACCGCGGGCGCGGTCCTCGCCTTCGCCATCAAGGGCGGCTGGCGCTGGGCCTGTTTCGCCTCCAGCTTCGTCGCCGCCGCCAACCTCGTGCAGCGCGGCGAGCCCACCCGGGACACCCTGCACAACGTGCTGCTGGTCTGGGTCGCCTCCATCGCCATCGGCTACGTCGTCGAGGTCGCCCGGGCCAGTGAGGCCACCCTCGCCCGCGCCCTGGAGATCGAGGCGGCCACCCGCGAGCGCGAACGCCTCGCCCGCGACATCCACGACGGGGTCCTCCAGGTCCTCGCCATGGTCCAGCGGCGAGGCACCGAACTGGGCGGGGAGGCCGCAGAGCTCGGGCGGATGGCGGGGGAGCAGGAGGTCGCGCTGCGCACCCTGGTCTCCAGCGGACTGGCGCGCCCCTCGCGGATCTCCCGCGACGAGGCGCTCGGCGCGATCGTGGCCGCCTTCGAGGTGGAGGAGCCCGGCGAGGAGGAGGGCGAGCTCGATCTGCGGGCCCTCCTCGCCCCGCACGCCGGCTCGCGGGTGAGCTTCGCCGAGCCGGGCACCCCGGTGCCGCTGCCGGTGCCCGCCGCGAGGGAGCTGGCCGCGGCGGTCGGAGCCGCCCTCGACAACGTGCGCAAGCACGCCGGCGAGGGGGCCAGCGCGTGGATCCTGGTCGAGGACTGGGGCAACGAGGTGATCGTGACCGTCCGCGACGACGGGCCGGGCATCCCGGCCGGCCGGCTCGACCAGGCCGAGGGCGAGGGCCGGATGGGAGTGGCCCTGTCCATCCGGGGCCGGCTCCGCGACCTCGGCGGCAGCGCCGAGCTGGTGTCCGTCCCGGGGCAGGGCACCGAAGTGGAACTGAAAGTACCGAGGGGGAGCACCAAGTGAACGAGTCGATCCAGGCGAGCGAGCCGAACGGCCGGAGCGAGTCGAACGGGCAGAGCGGCCAGAGCGGCCAGGCCGGCCAGAGCGGCCTCGGCGGCATCAAGGTCATGGTCGTCGACGACCACCCGATGTGGCGCGACGCGGTCGCCCGCGACCTGGCCGCCGCCGGCTTCGACCTGGTCGCCACCGCCGGCGACGGCCCCGAGGCCGTCCGCCGGGCCCGCGCCGCGGCCCCGCACGTCCTGGTCCTCGACCTCAACCTGCCCGGCATGCCCGGGGTCCAGGTCTGCAAGGAACTGGTCGGCGCGAACCCGGCGCTGCGGGTTCTCGTGCTCTCCGCGAGCGGCGAGCACGCCGACGTCCTGGAAGCGGTGAAGTCCGGCGCGACCGGCTACCTGCTGAAGTCCGCGGGCGCCCAGGAACTCATCGACGCCGTGCGCCGCACGGCGGCCGGCGACCCCGTCTTCACCCCGGGCCTGGCCGGCCTGGTCCTCGGCGAGTACCGGCGCCTCGCCACCGACCCGGCGCCCGCCGCCTCCGACGAGCCGAAGGCCCCGCAGCTCACCGACCGGGAGACCGAGGTGCTGCGGCTGGTGGCCAAGGGGCTCTCGTACAAGCAGATCGCGGAACGCCTGGTCATCTCCCACCGCACCGTGCAGAACCACGTGCAGAACACCCTGGGCAAGCTCCAGTTGCACAACCGGGTGGAGCTCGTCCGGTACGCGATAGAGCGGGGCCTCGACGACGCGTAGGGCGCGCACGGGGGTGCCCGCGCTCCGGAGCCACCCCTCGTACGAGTGAACGGGTGGATGCAACGCCCCGCAATTCCCCCGGAATTGACCCTTCCCGGCATCTTGCTGTGACCTGAGTCACCACTAGCGTGACCGTCATGCGGGCCCCGCGCCCTCAGCGGGCCCTGTGGCGAAGGGAAAATTCCATGAAGGCCATGAAGGTCGGAGTGCTGACGGGCGGCGGCGACTGCCCCGGGCTCAACGCGGTGATCCGCAGCGTCGTGCGCAAGGGCGTGCAGGAGTACGACTACGAGTTCATCGGATTCAAGGACGGCTGGCGCGGAACGGTCGAAGGACGCACCGTCCCGCTCGACATCCCCGCGGTCCGAGGGATCCTGCCGCGCGGCGGAACCATCCTCGGCTCCTCGCGCACCAACCCGTTCAAGCTGGACGACGGGGTCCGCCGGATCAAGGAGAACCTCGCCAAGTACGAGGTCGACGCCCTCGTCGCGATCGGCGGCGAGGACACCCTGGGCGTGGCCGCGAAGCTCTACGAGGAGTACGGCATCCCCTGCGTCGGGGTCCCGAAGACCATCGACAACGACCTGTCGGCCACCGACTACACCTTCGGCTTCGACACCGCGGTCGGCATCGCCACCGAGGCCATCGACCGGCTGCACACCACCGCCGAATCCCACATGCGGGTGCTCGTCGTCGAGGTGATGGGCCGGCACGCCGGGTGGATCGCCCTGCACTCGGGGCTCGCGGGCGGCGCCAACGTCATCCTCATCCCCGAGCAGCGCTTCGACGTGGACCAGGTCTGCGCCTGGGTGAACTCGCGGTTCAAGGCGAGCTACGCGCCGATCGTGTGCGTAGCCGAGGGGGCCATGCCCAAGGACGGCGACATGGTGCTGAAGGACGGGACGAAGGACTCCTTCGGTCACGTCCGGCTGTCCGGGGTCGGCGAGTGGCTGGCCAAGGAGATCGAGGCGCGGACCGGCAAGGAGGCCCGTACGACCGTACTCGGACACATCCAGCGGGGCGGCACCCCGAGCGCGTTCGACCGGTGGCTGGCCACCCGCTTCGGGCTGCACGCGATCGACGCGGTGCGCGACGGGGACTTCGGGAAGATGGTCGCCCTGAAGGGGACGGACATCGTGCGGGTGCCGATCGCCGAGGCGACGGCGAAGCTGAAGACGGTGGACCCGGCGCTGTACAAGGAGGCCGGGGTGTTCTTCGGCTGAGCCGCTGAGGTGCTGAGCCGCTGAGCCGCAGCGCGGGTGCGGGTCATGGGTCGTAAGGTGACAGACGACCCATGGTCCGATTATTTTCCGCAGTACGGGAGCGAACGTGGAAATCCTGGCATTCGGGGTGACGGCGGACGAGAAACCGCTCATCGAGAAGGCCTTCGCGGGCCAGCACGAGGTGCGCTGCCTGGACGTGTTCCTCAGTGAGGACACCGCCCCCATCGCGGCCGGGTACGAGATCGTCTCGTCGAGCGTCAACGCGGACCTGAACGGCCGGGTACTGCGGACCCTGGCGGCGGGCGGCACGAAGATGATCGCCCAGCGCTCCACCGGCTTCAACAACATCGACCTGGAGGTCGCGCGGCAGCTCGGCCTGACCGTCAGCCGGGTGTCGTACTACTCGCCCTACTCGGTGGCCGAGTTCGCGTGGACCCTGGCCATGGCCGTCAACCGGCGGATCGTCCGGGCCTCCAACCGCACCCGGGACTTCGACTTCCGGCTGAACGGCCTGATGGGCCGCGACATGCGGGGCCGCACGGTGGGCGTGCTCGGCACCGGCAAGATCGGGGAGGCGTTCACCCGGATCGCCCACGGCTTCGGGATGAACCTGCTCGGCTGGGACGTGGCGCAGAACCCGGCGTGCGTGGAGCTCGGCATGAAGTACGTGGACAAGGACGAACTGTTCGCCTCCTCGGACCTGATCAGCCTGCACGTGCCGCTGCTCGACTCCACGCACCACATCATCGGCGCCGAGGCGCTGAAGCTCATGAAGGACGACGCGATCCTCGTGAACTCCAGCCGCGGCGGGCTGGTCGACACGGACGCACTGGTCACGGAGCTCCGGTCGGGCCGCTTCGCGGGGGTGGGCCTGGACGTGTACGAGGCGGAGGCCGGCCTGTTCTTCCTGGACAAGTCCCTGGTGGTCGTCGAGGACGACACCCTGGCGCGGCTGATCACCTTCCCGAACGTGGTCGTCACCTCCCATCAGGCGTACTACACCCACGACGCGGTGGGCCAGATCATCGACACCACGGTCGCCAACGTCGCGGACTACCTGGCCGGCCGCCGCTCGGAGAACACCCTCGTACCTTCCCCTTCTTGACGCCCCCCTCGCACCGCTGCGCGGGCTTCGGGGCGCTGCGCCGGACTCCGTCCGGCGGGTGGCCCGCCGGGCCATGTCCACCCCCGCCGGCGTTCGAGGCGCGGGGTCCGGGGCGGAGCCCCGGGGAACGGTGGAAGGGCGGGTAGGGGACGGCCCCGCGCAGCGGCCGCTCGACCCGCCCGGGCGGGCTACGCCGGGGCCGGGGCCGGGGCCCGGACCCCGGCGACCAGGTCGCGGACGACCTCCGCGCCCCGCAGCGTCAGCACCGACTCCGGGTGGAACTGGACCCCCGCGAAGCCGCCGGAGGCGGACCGCAGCGCGTGGACCTCGCCCGTGACCGGGTCACGCGACACCTCGATGCCCCGCAGGGCCAGCGACCGCTCCCGCTCCGCGGAGCAGTGCGCGGCGTAGGTGTTGTAGAAGCCGACGACCTCCTCCGCCCCGAACAGCGGGATCCGCGTCTGCGCCCCCTGCGCCGGCTCCGCCTTGCGGACCAGCGGAAGCCCCAGCTCGGCGGCGAGCAGCTGGTGGCTGAGGCAGACCCCGAGCAGCCCGCCCCGGTGCGAGGCCAAGAGCTCCGCCGTCAGCTCGCGCATCGTGCGGATCTTCGGGTCGCCGAAGTCGCCCGGGTCGCCCGGGCCGGGGCCGAGCACGATCGGTCCGTCCCAGGCCAGGGCGGCCGCCCGCAGCCCCGGGTCGTCGTAGCGGCGTACGGTCACCTCCAGCCCGGCCACCCGCAGCACGTGCCGCAGCATCGAGGTGAAGGTGTCCTCCCCGTCCACCACCAGCGCGTGGCCCGTCACCTGCGCCGGCCGCTCCTGCATCCGCAGCCAGAACGGCGCCAGGTCCTCCCGGCGCGCGGCCAGGGCCGCCTGGACCCGGGGGTCGTCGGCCAGCCGGGCCCCCGCGAAGGAGGGCCGCACCGCCGCCGGGCGGACGCCCAGTGCCGCCAGCACCCCGGCCGCCTTCGCGTGCGTCTCCGCCACCTCGCCCGCCGGGTCGGAGTGCCGTACGAGGGTGGCCCCGACGGGCACCCGCAGCGTGCCGTCCGGGGCGATGTCCGCGGTCCGGATGAGGATGGGGGAGTCCAGGGTCTGCGCGCCCGAGGCGTCCACGCCCAGCAGGGCCAGCGCGCCCGCGTAGTAGCCGCGGCCGCCCGTCTCGTAGCGCTCGATGACCCGGCAGGCGTTCTGCACCGGCGAGCCGGTGACCGTCGCCGCGAACATCGTCTCCCGCAGCACCTCCCGCACGTCCAGCGAGGACCGGCCGCGCAGCTCGTACTCGGTGTGCGCGAGGTGCGCCATCTCCTTGAGCCGGGGACCGACGACGACCCCGCCCATGTCCCCGACCGTGCACATCATCTTGAGCTCCTCGTCCACCACCATGGACAGCTCCTCGGTCTCCTTGCGGTCCCCGAGGAAGGCGAGGAGCGAGTCGGCGGTCGGCCCGCCGGCCGGATGGCGGTACGTACCGCTGATCGGATTCATCACGACCGTGCCCCCGGACATCCGCACGTGCACCTCGGGGCTGGCCCCGACGAGGGTGCGGTCCCCGGTGTGGACCACGTACGTCCAGTAAGCGCCCCGCTCGCCCTCCAGCAGCCGCCGGAACAGCGCGAGGGCGTCGGCGCGGCCGAAGCCCTCGATCCGGCCCTCGTAGGTGCGCCGGATGACGAAGTTCGCGCCCTCGCCCCGGCCGATCTCGTCCTCGATGACCCGCCGGACGGTGTCCGCGTACTCCTCGTCGGGGACGTCGAAGCCGCCGCCGTCGACGCGCACCGCGTGGGCCGGCAGCGCGGCCAGCGCCTCGGCGAGCGGGATCTCGTACGTCTCCTCGGCGACCAGCACGCTCAGCGGGGTGCCGTCGTCGCGGACGTCGAACCCGCGCTCCCGGATCTGGCGGAACGGCACGAGTGCCAGGGCGGGCCGCTCGCCGACGGGCAGGTCGGCCAGCTGCGCGGCCTCGTGGACCGGCCCGATCAGCAGCTCGACGGTGTCGTGGTCGCGGCCGGGCGTACGGCGGCGCAGCAGCGCGAAGGGCGGGCAGGTGTCGTCGAGCAGGCGGCTCAGGAGCGGGTGCGGGTGCGCGTGCATGGAGTGGGCGTCCTATCCGGTTTCGGAGGGTGGGACGGCCCGGTGTTTCCAGCGGAAACGCGGAAGGCCGCCCCTCGGGGCGGCCTTCGTATCGCTCGTGTCTTCAGGTACGCGCGAGAAGTGGGCCGCCGGGAGCGGGCCACCACCAGTTCTGGTTCGAGTGCGCGTACATGGTCCGAACCCTAGCCCACGCGTCCGGCCGGGGGAGGTAAACGGGCGAGTAATACGGTGAGAGACATCTGTCTCACGTAGTGGTCCTCGACCGGGACGTGGGGTGTGACGCCGTAATGTGTGTGGGGTGACCGTGAACGCTGAAACCCAAGCCCCCGCCTCCAAGGCGACCTGGCGAGACCTTCCCGCGGCGCAGCAGCCTTCGTACCCCGATGCCGAGGCCCTGCGCGCTGTCGTCGCGGACCTCGAGTCGTATCCTCCCCTCGTTTTCGCGGGCGAATGCGACCAGCTGCGCGCCCGTCTGGGAGCCGTCGCCAAGGGCGAGGCGTTCCTGCTGCAGGGTGGCGACTGCGCCGAGGCCTTCGATGCCGTCTCCGCCGACCACATCCGCGCCAAGCTGAAGACGCTGCTCCAGATGAGCGCCGTCCTGACGTACGCGGCCTCCGTGCCGGTCGTCAAGGTCGGCCGCATCGCCGGCCAGTACTCCAAGCCGCGCTCCAAGGACACCGAGACCCGCGACGGCATCACCCTGCCGACCTACCGCGGCGACTCCGTGAACGGCTTCGCCTTCACGGAGGAGTCCCGCGTCCCGGACCCCGAGCGCCTCAAGCGCATGTACCACGCGTCGGCCTCCACGCTGAACCTGGTGCGCGCCTTCACCACCGGCGGCTACGCCGACCTGCGCCAGGTGCACGCCTGGAACCAGGACTTCGTCAAGAACTCCCCGTCCGGGCAGCGCTACGAGCAGCTCGCGCGGGAGATCGACAACGCCCTGAACTTCATGAAGGCGTGCGGCACCGACCCGGCCGAGTTCAAGGCCGTCGAGTTCTACGCCTCCCACGAGGCGCTGCTCCTCGACTACGAGGGCGCCCTCACCCGTACGGACTCGCGCACCGGCCGGCTGTACGACACCTCGGGCCACATGGTCTGGATCGGTGAGCGCACCCGCCAGCTCGACCACGCGCACATCGAGTTCTGCTCGCAGATCGCCAACCCGATCGGCATCAAGCTCGGCCCCACGACCACGGTGGACGAGGCGCTCACCTACATCGACCGCCTCGACCCCGAGCGCGAGCCGGGCCGGCTGACCTTCGTGGTCCGCATGGGCGCCGACAAGGTCCGCGACAAGCTCCCCGAGCTCGTCGAGAAGGTCACCGCCTCCGGCGCGACCGTCGCCTGGGTCACCGACCCGATGCACGGCAACACCTTCGAGGCGGCCTCCGGCCACAAGACGCGCCGTTTCGACGACGTGCTCGACGAGGTCAAGGGCTTCTTCGAGGTCCACAAGGGCCTCGGCACCCACCCGGGCGGCATCCACGTCGAGCTCACCGGTGACGACGTCACCGAGTGCGTGGGCGGCGGCGACGAGATCTTCGTCGACGACCTGCACCAGCGCTACGAGACGGCCTGCGACCCGCGCCTGAACCGCAGCCAGTCCCTTGACCTGGCGTTCCTCGTCGCCGAGATGTACCGCGACCAGTAGGCCCGCCTGCGCAGTGTGAGCACCGCATGACGATGGGGCGCGGATCGAATGTGATCCGCGCCCCATCGTCGTACCCGGCTCTTTTAGGGAACCCTAAGTTTGGGTAGGGTTAGGTAAGCCTCACCGAACAGGGGATGGCTGGCCGAACCGTTCCTGTCAGGGAGGTGAACCGCGTGTACGTCTGCTCTTGTTTCGGGATCACCGACAAGCAGGTCAAGGACCACGCGGCCGCCGGGGCCTGCACCCCCCGCCAGATCGCCTCTGTCACGAAGGCCGGCACCGACTGCGGTTCCTGCGTGCGGACCATCCAGGGCCTCCTCGGCCGCGGGGCCTGCCCGCGCCGTGAGCTGCTGGAGAAGGGCGACGCCGCCGCCGTGCTCGCGGCCGATCCGCTGGTACCGGTCGGTGCGGAGCTCGCCGAAGCAGCGTAGGGCGGGCCGAAGCGGCGTAGGACGGGCCGGGCGAACCCGTGAGGACTAGCTCGGCTGCTCGATGAGCTGCGCGATGTAGAGCGCCTCGCCGATGGACTCGATGAGCTCCAGCTGGGTGTCGAGGTAGTCGATGTGGTGCTCCTCGTCCTCCAGGATCTCCTCGAAGAGCCGCGCCGAGGTGACGTCACCCTTGCCGCGCATGACCTCGATGCCGCGCTTGAGGCGGTCGATCGCCTCGACCTCCACCTGCCGGTCGGCCTGGAACATCTCCGTCAGCGTCTGACCCACGCGGACGTGGAAGAGGCGCTGGTAGTTCGGCAGACCGTCGAGCATCAGGATGCGCTCGGTGATCTTGTCCGCGTGCTTCATCTCATCGATGGACTCTTCACGCGTGTACTTGGCGAGCTTCGTCCAGCCCTTGTTGTCCTGGATCCGGTAGTGGAGCCAGTACTGGTTGATGGCCGTAAGTTCGCCGGTCAGCTGCTCGTTGAGAAACTCGAGGACCTCGGGGTCGCCCTGCATCGCAGAGGCTCCTTCCAAGCAATGTCAGCAATGTGACGGGGCAGGTGCGCGCATCCTTGCACCGCCGCAGGAGGCCGTCCAGTAAGTGCCTCCTTAGTGGGAGTTACCGTGACTTGCCCGAATCCGGGCGAAGCTGGTCATGACCACCCCGCCAAGTCTGTCACCATGGATACATGGGTCAGCCGGAAAGCCGGGAATCTCCGGGATCAGAGCAACTGGAGCTTCCCCCGGGGCAGCGGTTGCAGCGAGGCTGGCCGGTCACCCACTACGGACCGGTACCCAAGTTCAAGCCCGAGCGCTGGGAGTTCCGCGTCTTCGGCGCGACGGCCGACGGTGAGAAGCGCTGCTGGAACCACGAGGAGTTCGCGGCCCTGCCGTTCGAGTCCGTCGAGGCCGACCTGCACTGCGTGACGAAGTTCAGCATGACCGGTGCCGAATGGGGCGGCGTGCTCGCCCGCACGGTCCTCGCCCTCGCACCGCCGTCCCCGCAGGTCACGCACGTGATGGTGTGGGCCGAGTACGGCTTCAGCTCCAACCTGCGCCTGGAGGACTTCGCCTCCGAGCGGACCGTCTTCGCCACGCACCAGGGCGGCGAACTGCTCACCGCCGAGCACGGTTTCCCGCTCCGGCTGGTCGTGCCCCACCTCTACGCGTGGAAGGGCCCCAAGTGGGTCCGCGGCATCGAGTACATGACCGCCGACCGCCGCGGCTTCTGGGAGGAGCGCGGCTACCACAACATCGGCGACCCCTGGCGAGAGCAGCGCTACTCGTACCAGGAGGAGCCGGGGGACGGCCCCGAGCTGTAGCTCACCGGTGCCGTAACTTCACCGGTGCCCTAGCTCATCGGTTCGGTGGCTCAGTGGTGGTACTGGTGGACCACCGCGTGACCCTTTCCGCGGCCGATCATCCACTTGTTGACGGGCGTCGTGACGACGAAGGCCAGCGCCAGCGCGATCCCGAGCGTCGTCCAGAACAGCAGGTCCGACAGCGTCGCGTCCATGGCTCCGGGCCAGAGCAGGATCACCCCGTTGTCGATCAGTTCCATGACGGCGATCGACAGGGTGTCCGCCGCCAAAGCCACCCGGATGGCCGTATGGACGTCCAGGCCGGCGGCGCGGACCCCGCGCAGGGTGAGCGCGTAGCCGAAGAAGAAGGCCAGGGCGATCGCGAGGACCATCGTCGGGGCGTTCCCCCAGCCGAGCGCCGTACCGATGACCATGCCGAGCACCTCGCCGATGGCGCATCCGGTGAGGCAGTGGAGCGTGGCCTGCGCGGCGGCGGCCCAGGTGACCTTTCCGCCGGCGGCGCCGTGGTGGTGTGGGTGCTGCTCGTGCGCGTGCTCCATGACAACCCCCTGGCGAGGAACGCCGGATAGCGGCTCTGTCGGTCGATAGGACAGAACCGTATACCCCCCTGGGGTATTCCTCAACGGGTCAGCCGAGCGCGCGCAGCTCCTTCAGCAGCGCCACGTCCGCCGCGTGCCCTTCCTTGCCGCCCGGCGTCTCGATGATCAGCGGTACGCCCTCCATCGCCGGGTGCGTGAACAGCTCGGCGAAGGCCTCCCGGCCGATGTGGCCCTGACCGATCTGCGCGTGCCGGTCCTTGTGGGCGCCGACACCCTCCTTGGAGTCGTTGGCGTGCACCAGCTTCAGCCGGCCCTCGCCCACCGTGTCCACCAGCAGGTCCAGCGTCAGCTTCGTCCCGCCCGGCTCCGCCAGATCGTGGCCCGCCGCGAAGATGTGGCAGGTGTCGAGGCAGACCCCGAGCATCGGATGCCGGTCGAGGGCGTCGAAGTACGGGCCGAACTCCTCCGCGGTCGAGCACAGCGAGGAACCCTGCCCGGCCGTGGACTCCAGCAGCAGGAAGGGGTCGTCGTCATGCGTCAGCTCGTCCAGCAGCGGCAGCATGTGCTCCCTGACCTGCGCGTACGCCGCCTCGCGCGGCCGGCCCCCGGTCGCCGAGCCGGTGTGCACGACCACCCCGAGCGCGCCGATCGCCCGGGCCCGGCGCAGTGAGTGCCGCAGCGATTCCACGGACTTCTCGACGGTGGCCTCGGTGTGCGAGCCGAAGTTGATCAGGTACGGCGCGTGGACGTACGCCGGGATGCCCCCGGCCGCACAGCCTTCGCGGAACAGCTCGTCCTGCGCCGGATTGCCGACCGGGGTGGCCCAGCCGCGCGGATTGGCCACGAAGACCTGGACGGCCTCGGCGCCCATCTCGCGGGCGTACGCCAGCCCGACCGAGGCGAGCCCGCCCGCGACGGGCACGTGCCCGCCGACTGGATTGCGGCCCGTTGAATTGTTCTTCATGGCGTGCTGTTACAGCCCCTTGGTCCTGATGGTGATGGTGCTGCCCTCGGCGGCGTTCTGGCCCGCGGGGACCGACTGGGAGTCGACGGTGTTGCTGAAGGAGAGGAAGGGCTTGTCGACCTTGACCTTGAAGCCCAGTCCCTCCAGGGTCGCGCGGGCCGCGTCGGCCTCCTGCCCGGTGACGTCCGGGACGGGGATCTGACGGGGGCCCTTGGACACGGTGAGGGTCACGGTGTCACCCGCGGCGGCCTGGCTGCCGGCGCCGATCGACTGGTTGGCGACCGTACCGGCGGGGGAGGGCGAATCGACCTGCTCCGGAGCCATCTCCACCTTCAGGCCGAGGCCCTCCAGGGTGGAACGGGCCTGGTCCACAGGAGTCCCCGTCACGCGCGGGACCGCCACCGGGCGGCCCTTGCTGACGACCATCGCGACGAGGGTGTCGAGCGACCGCTTCTGGCCGCCCGCCGGGTCGGTGCTGATCACCGAGCCCTGCGCGACGTCCTGGCTGAACGCCTGCGTGACGGCCCCCGGCGTCAGGCCGGCCGAGGTCAGCTCGCCCTTCGCGGCCTCCAGCGGCTTGCCCTTGAGGTCCGGGACGACCACGACCTCCGGACCGCGCGAGATGGTGAGCGTCACCGCGCCGTTGCCGCGGATGCGCCTGCCGCCGGCCGGGTCGGTGTTCATCACGGTCCCCTTGTCGAAGGCCGCGCTGAACCTCCGGTCGACCCGCTTCACCCCGAGCCCGGCCGCCGACAGCTGGGACTTGGCCTCCGCCTCGGTCTTGCCGAGCAGGTTCGGGACCTTGGTGAACTGGCCCGAGCTGATGTACCAGACCCCGGTACCGAGGCCGAGGAAGAGCAGGACGGCGAGCGCGAGGAGCAGCGGGCGGCCGGGGCGCCGGATCCGGGAGGCGGCCGGCGCCGCCGCCGGGGGCAGCGGCGGGGACGCGAGCCGGGAGGTGTGGGACACGGGCTCGGCGTGCGAGGCGTGTGAGACGCGGACGGCGTGCGAGGCATGCGAGGCGTGGGGCGCGTGCGAGGCGTGTGCGGCCCGGGTGGTCACCGGGCGGGGGATCACGCTGGTGCGGTCCTCGGCCGCGGTCCGCTCCCCGGCCCGGGCCTGCGGAGGCACGGCGTCCAGCTCGGAGTCGCTGAGCTGCACGCGGGCTTCTATGGCCAGCCCGAGGAGGGCGGCCGCGTCGTAGGGCCGCAGATCGGGATGGCGGGCGGTCGCCTGGGCGACGAGCTCGTCGAGCGCGACGGGCAGCCCCGGGACGGCGGCCGACGGCGGCGGAACGTCCTCGTTGAGGTGCTGGTAGATCACCTGGGCGGGGTTGGACCCGGTGTGCGGCTTGGATCCGGTGAGCATCTCGTAGAACACGACCCCGCAGGCGTAGACGTCCACCCGGGTGTCGGTGACGCCGTTCTCGATCTGCTCGGGAGCGAGGTAGGAGACGGTGCCGAGGACTGACCCGGTGGTGTTGGTCACGGAGTCCACGGACCGCACCAGCCCGAAGTCGGCCACCTTCACCCGGCCGTCGTCGCCGATCAGCACGTTCTCGGGCTTCATGTCCCGGTGCACGAAACCGGCACGGTGCGCGGCGCCGAGGGCGGCGAGCACCGGTTCCAGGATGTCGAGGGCCGCCCGGGGCTGGAGCGCACCGCGCTCGCGCAGCACGTCGCGCAGCGTGCAGCCGGACACGTACTCCATGGCGAGGTACGTGTACGGCCCGTGCGTGCCCTGGTCGAAGACGGCCACGACGTTGGGGTGGGCCAGCCGGGCCACGGACTTCGCCTCGCGGATGAACCGGTCGACGAAGCCGGGGTCGGCGGCGAGGGCCGGGTGCATCACCTTGAGGGCGAGGATCCGGTCCAGACGGGTGTCGACGGCCCGGTAGACCGTGGCCATGCCGCCGGCCGCGATACGGGCGTCCACGCGGTAGCGGCCATCGAGCGTCTGCCCGACGAGCGGGTCATCCAGGGTCGTATCCACCCGCCGATTCTACGAGGGCCCCCGAGCCCCCCGCCCCGGGCACCGAACGGTTGCAGCGCAGCTGTGACGTGGGGCGAGGGCCCCGCGCGGGCGTGAACCCGTACAGCCCCCTCAGAACGCCGGGCGTTCCGGGTCCAGGGTGGCTCGGCCTTCTGTCGGGGAGGAGGGTTCCGCGAAGCGGCGTTGGGGGATGCGGCCCGCGCGGTGGGCCAGGCGGCCCGCCGAGACCGCGTCGCGCATGGCCGCGGCCATCAGGACGGGGAGCTGCGCGCGGGTCACCGCGGAGGCGAGCATGACCGCCGCGCAGCCGAGTTCCATGGCCAGGGCCACGTCCGAGGCCGTTCCGGCTCCCGCGTCCAGGATGACCGGGACCCCGGCCCGCTCGGTGATCAGCTCGAAGTTGTGCGGGTTGCGGATGCCCATGCCGGAGCCGATGGGGGAGCCGAGCGGCATGATCGCCGCGCAGCCCACGTCCTCCAGTTTGCGGGCGAGGACCGGGTCGTCGTTCGTGTAGGGGAGGACGGTGAAGCCGTCGTCGACCAGGGTCTCCGCCGCGTCGAGCAGCTCGACCCCGTCCGGGAGGAGGGTGCGTTCGTCGGCGACGACCTCCAGTTTGATCCAGTCCGTGCCGAGGGCCTCGCGGGCCAGCCGGGCCGTCAGTACGGCCTCGCCGGCGGTGAAGCAGCCCGCGGTGTTGGGGAGTACGGAGATGCCGAGGCGGTTCAGGACGGACAGGACCGAGCCCTGGACCGTCGGGTCGAGGCGCCGCATCGCGACCGTGGTGAGTTCGGTGCCGGACGCGACCAGCGCCCGTTCCAGGATGTCCAGGCTCGGGGCTCCGCCCGTGCCCATGATCAGGCGGGAGGAGAAGGTCCGGCCGGCGAGGGTGAAGGCGTCGTCTGCCATGGGGTCAGCCTCCCTGGACCGCGGTGAGGACCTCGACGCGGTCGCCGTCGGCCACGGAGGTGTAGGGCCATTGGCCGCGCGGCACGACGGTTTCGTTGAGGGCGGCCGCGACCCCCTTGGTGGCTTCGGTGAGGGTGGCGACCACGGTGGCGAGCATGGTCCCGTCCGCGATCTCGCGCGGCTCGCCGTTGACGGAAATGGTCATGCGAACGACTCCTGTCGCGTGAGGGGGGATGTGAGGGGGGATGCGGGGGTGGACGTGAGGGTGAAACGGCGTGGGGTGAAGGGGCGGGCGATCTCCGGCAGTTCGCCGGTGGTCAGGAGGTCCGCCATCACGTCCCCGGTCAGCGGGGTCAGCAGGACGCCGTTGCGGTAGTGCCCGGTGGCCAGGTGCAGGCCGGGGAGTTCGGTCGGGCCGAGGAGGGGGGCGTTGTCCGGGGAACCGGGACGCAGCCCCGCGCGGGTCTCCACCAGGGGGAGTTCGGTGATCCCCGGCACCAGTTCGTGGGCGTCGCGCAGGAGTTCGTAGACCCCGCCCGCGGTGACGGTGGTGTCCCAGCCGAGTTCCTCGCTGGTGGCGCCGACGACGAGTTCGCCGTTCTCGCGGGGGACCAGGTAGACGTGGCTGCCGCGCACCACGGCCCGTACGGTCCGTGACAGGAACGGCGCGTAGGACGGCGGCACCGCGAGGCGCAGCACCTGCCCCTTCACCGGCCGTACGGGGGCCACGGCCTCGGGCGGTACGCCGTCCAGCCGGCCGCTGAGCGAACCCGCGGCCAGCACCACCTGGTCGGCGCGCAGCTCCGTGGCATCCGAGTCGTCGAGGACCGCGCCGCAGGCCCGGTCGGCGGTGGTCAGCAGCCGGGCCGCGGCGGCGCGGTGCAGGGTGACGCCGGCCCGTTCGCAGGCGGCCAGCAGGGCGGCGGCGAGGCGGCGGGGGTCGACCTGGTGGTCGCCGTCCACGCGCAGGCCGCCGCGTACGCCCGGAGCCAGCATCGGCTCCAGGCGGCGGCACTCGCGGCCGGTCAGCCACTCGGACTCCAGGCCGCAGCGGCGCTGGAGGGCGTGCAGCTCGCGCAGGTGCAGCCGGTCGTCGGCGTCGAGGGCGACGGCGAGGGTGCCGCAGGCGCGGTAGCCGATGTCCATGCCGCCGCTGGCTTCGGCGAGCTCGGCGGCGAACGCGGGGTAGCGGGCGGCGGAGGCGAGGTTGAGCCCGAGCAGGGTCTCCTCGCCGTAGTGCAGCTCGGTGACGGCGGCCAGCATGCCGGCCGCGACCTGGGCGGCGCCGCCGCCGGGGTCCGGATCGGCCAGCGCGGTGCGCAGCCCGCGGCGAGCCGCCCGCCAGGCGGTGACCAGCCCGATGATGCCGCCCCCGATGACGAGGACGTCGTGGCCGGGACTCCGGCCGTTCCTGGATGAATGCATGGGCGTCCAGCCCCTCCCTTCGCCGGCATGACCCGGATCAGGTTCGTACGGTCGGAGGCCGGCCAGCCTCCCTCTCAGCCCGGTGCGCCCGGACTCCCGCGATAGGTTCGGTGCCAGAGTAACGCCGAGGCCGACGGCCGGTAAGGCTGCCTCCCCGGTGCCGGGGCCGGCCCGGCCCGGCCCGCGGGAGGTTTCCGCCCGCTATTCCTGGCGGACCGTCAGTTGATTAGGCTGAGCCGCGTGAGCGAGCAGACGCAACAGCAGACGCAACAGGCCGGCACCCCTCCGCGCGGAGTCGTGATCGTCGGCGCCGGAATGGCCGGGGTCCAGACCGCGGTTGCCCTGCGGGAACAGGGCTGGACCGGCCCCGTCACCCTGCTGGGGGCCGAACCCCACCAGCCCTACGACCGGCCCCCGCTGTCCAAGGCGGTGCTCCTCGGCAAGGCGGAGGACTCGGCCTTCGACGTCGACTTCGAGGAGCTCGGCATCGGGCTCCGGCTGGGCGTCGAGGTCACCGGGCTGCGCCCCGCCGACCGGGAGGTGGACACCGAGGCGGGCCCGGTCCCGTACGAGGTCCTCGTGCTGGCGACCGGCGCCCTCCCGCTGACCCTGCCCGGCGCGGAGGGCGTCCCCGGGGTGCACCTGCTGCGCACCCTGGACGACGCGGCCCGGCTGCGGCCCGTACTGGAGGCCGGCTCGCCGGTGGTCGTGGTCGGGGCCGGCTGGATCGGGGCGGAGTTCGCCACCGCCGCGCGCGGGGCGGGCTGCGCGGTGACCGTCGTCGAGGCGGCCGACCGGGTGCTGGCGGGCGCGCTGCCCGCGGAGGTCGCCGAGCCGATGGGGCGGTGGTACGCCCAGGCGGGCGCCGAGCTGCTGACCGGCGCGCGGGTGGCCTCCGTGGAACCGGGCCGGGTCCTGCTCGCCGACGGGCGGGCGCTGCCCGCCGGGGCGGTGGTGGTGGGCATCGGCGCCCGGCCGGCCACCGGATGGCTGGCGGGGTCGGGAGTGGAGCCCGGGGCGGACGGGGCGGTGATCGCCGACGAGCGGCTGCGCACCTCGGTGCGCGGGGTGTACGCGGTGGGGGACTGCGCCTCGTTCCCCTCGGGGCGCTACGGGTCCCGGCTGCTGGTGCACCACTGGGACAACGCGCTCCAGGGGCCGCGGGTGGTCGCGGCGGACATCGTGGCCGGGGGCTCCGGCGAGCAGGTCTACGACCCGGTGCCGTACTTCTGGTCGGAGCAGTTCGGCCGCTTCGTGCAGTACGCGGGGCACCACGGCTCCGCGGATGCGCTGGTGTGGCGCGGCTCCCCGGCGGAGGACACCTGGTCGGTGTGCTGGCTGCGGGAGGGGCGGCTCGTCGCGGTCCTCGCGGTGGGGCGCCCGCGCGACCTCGCCCAGGGGCGGCGCCTCATCGAGTCGGGCGTCCCGGTGGACCCGGCGAAGGTCGCGGACCCGGGGGTCGCCCTGAAGTCGGCCCCCCACTGACCCGGCGAAGCCGTCCCGGCGACGCCCCCGGGCAGCACCTGGGCCCCGAGCCCGAACACCCCGTGCCCGCCCGGCCCCGAGCCCGGGGGCCTTGCCCTGGGCGCTGCCCGGCCCGGCTGCACCGGCTCCCGCCCGGGCCGGCCTCGAGCCCGGGGCCCTTGCCCTGAGCGCCCCCGGGCTGCGCCGACACCCGCCCGGTCCCGGCCCTGGGAAGTCCCCTAACCGCCCTTCGCCCGTTCCCCGGGCAGCGCCCGGACCCGCATCGGGGCTGAGCCCCGGCCCCTGTTCCCCGGGCTGCGCCCGGACCCGTTCCGGGGCTGTGCCCCTGTTCCCCGGGCTGTGCCCGGACCTGTTCCGGGGCTGCGCCCCTGTTCCCCGGGCTGTGCCCGGACCCGCATCGGGGCTGCGCCCCTGCCCCCACCCCCGGCCCGAGGCCGCCCCGTTGAGGCCCGCCCGGACTCCGCCCGGCCCCCGCCCGGACCCCGTCCCCGGCCCCGGTCACGGGGCCCCCGCTCCCCGGACGGGGTCGCTCGGGTACCGGCGGTCGGTGGGAGATGGCAGGCTTGTGCTCGTGACCGAGATTGACGCAAAGATCGATGCCCTTGTTCCCGCCTGGCTGTACCTCCCCGACATCGCGGAGATGCTCGACATCGAAGTGACCAAGGTTCGCCAGCTGGTCAAGGAGGGGCAGCTGCTCGCGGTGCGCCGCGGCGAGAACCGTTCCCTCCAGGTCCCCGCGGCCTTCATCGACGGAGACAAGATCGTCAAGGGGCTGGTCGGCCTGCTGACCGTGCTCCGTGACGACCGCTTCACCGACGCGGAGATCCTGGAGTGGCTCTTCACCGCCGACGAGACCCTGCCCGGCACCCCCGTGCAGGCGCTGAGCGAGAATCGCGGCACGGAGGTGAAGCGCCGCGCTCAGGCGCTCGCCATCTGACCTGACTCCGCCGTACGGGCGCGGGGGGGGGGGGCCCCGCCCGGGGCCCCCCCCCCCCGGGGGGGGGGCCCCCCCCCAACCCCGGGGTGCCCCCCAGTTCCCCCACGGCCCCCCCCCGGGCCGAGCCCCGCGCGAACAGTGCCC